>USLD01000193.1 GCA_900555495.1 uncultured Slackia sp.
CGAGAGCGTGAAAAACACTGGAGGCACCGTGGTTATTCCGAGCGCTTACAGCGAAGGCTTCAGCGATTCCACGCTTGATGCGCTGACCGAGTCGTTGAAAAAGCGCTAAGCGCGTGGCCGGTTTTCGCATGCAGGATGCGCTTCACGCGCGCCGTTGTATGTGCCGCCTGATAAAATGGCGCGGATACACAGGCGATAGGGAAGGTCGGCGAAGCGCGTGGCATTTCTGTTCGGATGCGAGGGCATCCATCTCGAATACCCGACGAAAAAGGTCCTCGACGACGTGACGCTCGGCGTGCATGAGGGAGACCGCATAGGAATCGTGGGACAAAACGGCGACGGCAAATCGACCCTGCTCGGGGTGTTGGCGGGCGAAGTCGAGCCCGACGACGGCCTCGTGCGCCATACGCGCGGCCTGCGCATCGGCAAGCTCGGGCAGCGCGACGCGCTCGATGACGAGGCCACGGTCGAGCATGCCGTCGTGGGCGATACGCCGGAATACGTATGGGCGGGCGATCCGCGCGTGCGCGAGGTGATTTCCGCGTTGATCGCCGATATCGACTGGCATGCGCAGGTGGGCACGCTTTCGGGCGGCCAGCGCCGCCGCGTCGACTTGACGCGTCTTTTGATCGGCGACTGGGACGTCCTGATGCTCGACGAGCCGACGAACCATTTGGACATGCATGCCATCGCCTGGCTGGCATCGTATCTGAACAGGCGCTGGACCAAGGGAACGGGCGCGCTGCTCACGGTGACCCACGACCGCTGGTTTCTCGACGAGGTCGCCAATGCCATGTGGGAAGTGCACGACGGCGCGGTCGACCCGTTCGAGGGCGGGTATTCGGCGTACGTTCTGCAGCGCGTCGAGCGCGACCGCGTGGCGCAGGTGACCGAGCAGAAGCGCAAGAATCTCATGCGCAAGGAACTCGCATGGCTTTCCCGCGGTGCCCGCGCGCGTTCGACGAAGCCGAAGTTCCATATGGCGCTCGCCCAGGAGCTCATCGCGGGCGAACCTCCCGTGCGCAACACGCTCGAGCTTCGTGCAATGGCTATGCAGCGCTTGGGTAAGCAGTGCGTGTCGCTGACGCGCGTGACGGAGCGTTTCGGAGACAGGACGGTGCTCGACAACGTGGACTGGACCGTGGGGCCCGGCGACCGCGTGGGCATCTTGGGCGAGAACGGCGCGGGCAAGACCACGCTCCTCAAAATCGTGCAGGGCGCGCTCAAGCCTGATTCGGGATTCGTGAAGATCGGCAAGACGGTGAAATTCGCCGTGCTGTCTCAGCGCTTGGACGAGCTTGAGGAAATGAGCAAATACCGTGTGACCGAGGTGCTATCGCGCTATCGCACTCGCGTCGTGGTCGACGGAAAAGAGACCACGCCCGCCAAGCTGCTCGAGCGCCTCGGCTTTTCTTCGAGGCATCTCTACACCCGAATCTGCGATTTGTCGGGCGGTCAGAAGCGCAGGCTGCAGCTGTTGCTGATCTTGCTCGACGAACCCAACGTGCTTATCCTCGACGAGCCTGGAAACGATCTCGATACCGATATGCTCGCCGTTTTGGAAGACTTGCTGGACACCTGGGCGGGGACGCTTGTCATGGTGACGCATGACCGTTATTTGATGGAGCGCGTGACCGACGACCAATACGCGCTCATCGACGGCAAGGTTCGCCATTGCCCGCGCGGCGTCGACGAATATCTGGAGCTGCTGGCCGAACGCGATGCAGCCGTCGGTTCGGGCCGTTCGTTCGCCGACGTGACGGGGCAGACGGGCGCCTCTCAGGCGAACGAGGAGAAGCCTGCTTGCGCATCGGTCTATAGCAATGCCGAGCTGCGCGAGATGAAAAAGCGCCTGGCGAGCCTGAATAAGAAGATGGGCACCGCTGCTAAGAAGGTGGAGGACAAGCAGGCAGAAATGGATGCCGCCGACCCTACCGACTTCGTTCGTCTCGGCGAGCTCCAAGCGGAATTGGATGCTTTGCGCGCGGCGAAAGAAGAGCTCGAGGACGAATGGCTCGAACTGGCCGACGCGTTGGGCGTGGAGTAGCGAACAACCATGTCGTATCGAAGGACGGGCTTACGCAGCCCGTCCTTTCGTGTTCGCTCGCGTGTCGCCGATTTCATGACGACAGCTGCGCTTTGCTCGACGTCAGGAAAGCGAGCAGGTCGAACTGCCGTTTGCCTGCGCGATATGCAGCCGCCTTGCGCAAGTCGCTTCAAGGAAGCGCTCGTCGTGGCTTACGGCGATCAGCGCGCCGGGAAATTCCGCCAAGGCCCGCTCGAGTGCCTCGGTGGAATGGATGTCGAGATGGTTCGTCGGCTCGTCCGCCACGATAAGGGCGGCGCCGTCGGCGATGCCGCATGCGATGGCGAGTTTCCGCAGTTCTCCGGGGCTGGTTCGGCCGCCTTCGAGGATGCGGTCGGGATTGGAATCGAGGCGTGCGACGATCGAAAGGATGCGACCTTTCGTTTCGCAGGATTCGTCGCGCACGCGTTGCACGAGCCGTCGCGCTTCATCGGGCGTGTATTCCTGGGGAATGAACAGGACGCGGACATCGGGGTCTACATGATCCAGCAGATGCCTTACCAGCGTCGTTTTGCCGCTTCCGTTGTTTCCGCTGATTCCTATGTGTTCGGTATTGCCCACATAGAGCCGGGGCACGCGCAGCGAGCCCTGCGGACCGCACGCGATCGTCTTTTCATCCATGCGTAGCAGGGTCTTTCGGGGATGGGGCTGCATGTCGAAGGCGATCGACCCTTCATAGCGTTTTTCCGTGCGCGTGCAAGCGATTTGCGCCCGGGCGCGTTCGAGTCGCGCATCCATGGTGCTTGCAAGTGCGCCGGCTTTTCCGTCCTGGCCGGTATAGATCGCCAGTTTGCGTTTTGCCCGGCCGTCGGAATCGTGCTTGTCGAGCATGCGGGCGCTGCGTCGCTTCGCCGTCTTGG
>USLD01000194.1 GCA_900555495.1 uncultured Slackia sp.
GCCCCGAGCGGCCGGCCGAATCCAAGGAGGACAGATGATCAGCACTGAAATCGTAGGAAAGACCTTCGGTCCGTTCGTTCGCGACTATACCTTCAAAGATCTTGAGATCTGCGCGCTCGGCTGCGGCTGCGCGTGGGATGGCAAGGTCGACCTGGAATACGTCAATGAGCATGATGCCAAAAACCCCGATTTGAAGGTGCTGCCGATTTTCGGCGTGCCTCTGACCGTGAACGAGGAGATGACCACCACCCTCGATTACGGCTTCGATTACTCCGGCTCTCTGCATTACGGTATCGACGTGTATTTTCATGCGCCGTTTAAGATGGAAGACCATATCGAGACGTTCGTGACCCAGGAGGCCATCTGGGACCGCGGTGAAGGCCGCGGGTCGCTGTCCAAGCAGGTAGGCAAGTCCTACAGCTCCGATGGCACGCATCTGTGCACGGTCGAAACCTATGACTGCTGCATTTACGACGGCGGTTTCGGTGGCGAGCAGCCTCCGAAAGATGTCGTAGAATACCCCGATCGCGAGCCCGATCTGGTGTACGAGGAGGTCTGCGGCCTGCAGTGGCCGCTGATCTACCGTATGATGGGCGATTGGCATCAGCAGCACATCGATTGGTCCTATACCGAGCAGACCGGTCTCGCGCGTCCGATTAATCACGGCGTGTGCAGTGCGGGCATCGCGATGCGCCACGTCATCAAGCTGCTGTTCCCGGGCGAACCCGAGCGTATGAAGCGTTTCAAATGCCGATTCACTTCGCCGGTTTTGCCGGGCACCAAGCTTCGCACTCAGGTTTGGAAGGTTTCCGATACCGAGGCTCGATTCCGCATGGTCGATGCCGAGGCGTTCGATGCAGCCCTCGCTGCCGGCGAGCGCTCTCCGAAGCCCTTCCTGAATTCCTGCATCGTCGAATGGGAATAACGCGGCAGAGCATCGAACGGCATTGGTCGCTTTGCGACAGCGCGACGGCCGTTCGATATTCGCCTGTGTTTTTCGACATATAACGGCGTAACGCTTTCGGAACAGTCGGGGGCCATGGGTCCCCGACTGTTTTATCAGGGGATATACTGAAATAATCGTGCATTGGACGGCGCGCCCCGTTCTTATTCGAGCACGGTCCCCTCCGACACTATAGGCACTACCTCATGCGGCAACCGAAACGGATGCGCGGCGCGGCGCTTTGCCACGAAGGAGAAACGCATGGACGATATCAAAAAAGACACTCAGGTCACGAGCCCGCCGGAAGACCCGATGGCCGGCATGGTTCCCGCCGATGTCCGAACGCAACGCTCTTACAAGTCCGAGCGTGCGCACAGGGTCGCAGCCAAGGTGAAGGGGATTCCCTCGTCTGCCAAGAAGGCGGCCAAAAAGACGATCGACGACGTCGCCATGACGCCGTTCCTTCGCAAAATCTCGTTCTTCTCGAGCGGCGGCTCGTTTTTGGACGGCTACGTGCTTTCTTTGATCGGCGTTGCTTTGACCCAGATCGTTCCTTTGTTCGATCTGACGGCGGCCGAAAGCGCTGCGATCGGCGCATCGGTTATGCTCGGTATCTTTTTCGGCACGATTTTCGGCGGCTATCTGACCGATGCTATCGGTCGAAAGAAGATGTTCACGATCGACATCATCGCAATCGCGGTCTTTTCCATCTTGAGCGTCTTTGCGACGACGCCGCTTCAGCTCGTCCTGGCTCGATTCTTCATCGGCGTTTTCGTCGGTGCGGATTACCCTATCGCCACATCGCTTATCGCCGAGTTCACTCCCAAGAAGCACCGCTCGGTCTCCATGGGCATGGTTTCTGCGGCATGGTATTTGGGCGCAACCGTCGCAGCCGTAGTGGGCTATTGCCTTTACGGCGTCGAAGACGGCTGGAAGTGGATGCTCGGCAGCGCGGTCATTCCGTGCATCATATTGCTTGTCGGACGTCATGACATTCCCGAATCGCCGATGTGGCTTGCCCAGAAGGGGCGTATCGAAGAGGCCGAAGAGGTCGTGCATCGCGTGTTCGGCGATGACGTGGAGCTCGAGCCCGAGGCGGTTTCGCAGAAGACGTCGCTTGGCACCCTGCTCAAGTCCGGCTATATGAAGCGCATGCTGTTCCTCGGCGTCTTCATTCTGTGCCAGGTCGTTCCGATGTATGCGATCTACACCTTCGGTCCCGACATCATGTCGGCATTCGGGTTGGGCGAGGGCCACGAGGCCATTCTTGGCGAAAGCGCCGTCAGCCTCTTCTTCCTGATCGGCAGCATTCCCGCCATGTTCTGGCTCAATTCCATGGGTCGTCGCAAGCTTTTGCTGATCAGCCTTGCCATGATGGCGGTCGGTCTGCTTATCCTGGGCTTTTGGCCGACGGCTCCCATCTGGGTCGTTATCATCGCGTTCGGTCTGTATGCGTTCTTCAGCGGCGGACCGGGCATTTTGCAGTGGCTGTATCCTAACGAGCTGTTCCCGACCGAGGTCCGCGCATCTGCCGTGGGCATCGCCATCGCGTTCAGCCGTGTCGGCACTATTTTGGCGACGTATGCCACGCCGATTTTCCTTGAGGCCTACGGCATCGGTCCTACCATGCTGGTGGCTGCGGGCCTTGTCGTGTTCGGTTGGGTTCTATCGCTTGTGATGGCGCCTGAAACCAAGGGCAAATCGCTTGCGGAGACGAGCGCGATCGAAGACGTGCCCGCCGTTCGTCGGAAGCCGACCGCTTAAGGCTGCATTGCATGATTTTCATCGACGCTTCGGCGTCTGAGAAGGCGTGCTGCGCATTCGACGCGCAGCACGCCTTCGTGCTTTCTGGGGTGTAAATGTTCGTGGTAATGCGTGATACGCCCTGAAACAGGTTTATATAAGCGCGTATGGCGCGACGTATTCGTATTCTTCTACCGTTTATGGCGTGAAATAGATGAGAGGCGCCCGAGGCGTTCTGACGGTTTCGCGGCGTTC
>USLD01000195.1 GCA_900555495.1 uncultured Slackia sp.
CGAGCTGACGGGCATGGAGGCCCACATCCTGCGTCGCCCGTTCTCGGTCTATCGCACGGACGGTGAGGCGGGTTCCATCGAAATCATCTATCAGGTGGTCGGCGAGGGCACGTCGTTCATGACGTCGTACGAGCCGGGCGTCGAGTGCGCCTTGATCGGCGCCATGGGCCACGGCTGGCAGGAGCGCGAGGGCAAATCCCTTATCGTCGGCGGCGGCGTCGGCGCGGCTCCGCTGTTCCTTTTCGCCGAGAAATTGGCCGCCGAAGGCCGTCCGTTCGAGGTCGTGCTGGGCGCCCAGACCGAATCCATGCTGGTGACCCGCGCCGACTACGCCGACCTTATCGGCCGCGACCCGATTCTCGCGACCGACGACGGCAGCGTCGGATATGCGGGCTTTTGCACCGAGCCCGTGCGCGAGCAGCTCGCGACGGGCGAGTACCGAACCGTGTATTGCTGCGGCCCCGAGCCGCTGATGCGCGCGGTCGCCGCCCTCACCGACGAGGCGGGCGTCGACTGCTTCGTTTCTATGGAAAAGCGCATGGCATGCGGCGTCGGCGCCTGCCTGTCCTGCGTTGTCGAGACCTCTGCGGGCAAGAAGCGCTCCTGCGTCGACGGCCCCGTTTTCGATGCGAAGGACGTGGTGTGGTAATGGCTTTGAATCTTCAGGTGAATTTGGGCGGCCTCGTCATGCCCAACCCGGTGACCGATGCATCCGGCACGTTCGCCGCCGGCCGCGAGTACGCCGATTTCGTCGACGTGTCCCGCATGGGCGCGGTCACCACGAAGGGCGTGTCCCTTCACGGCTGGGAGGGCAACGATTCCCCCCGCATCGCCGAAACGCCGAGCGGCATGCTCAATTCCATCGGTCTGCAGAATCCCGGCGTCGCCCATCTGTGCGAAGTCGACCTTCCGTGGATCAAAAGCCAGGGCGTCCCTGCAATCGTAAACGTCTCTGGCCACAGCCTCGAGGAATACGTGCAGGTGATCGAGGCTCTCGAAGAGGACGGCACCGCCGATGCCTACGAGATCAACATCAGCTGCCCTAACGTCGATGCGGGCGGTCTCACCTTCGGCACCCATGTGCCTAGCGTCACGGCCGTCGTGAGCGCGTGCCGCGAAGTCGCGAAGCGTCCGATGATCGTGAAGCTTTCGCCCAACGTGACCGATATCGCCGAAATCGCCCGCGCCGCCGAAGCCGCCGGCGCCGATGCCATTTCGCTGATCAACACGCTGCTCGGCATGGCGATCGACGCGAACAGCCGTCGTCCCAAGCTCGCGCGCGTCGTCGGCGGCCTGTCAGGCCCTGCGGTCAAGCCCGTCGCGCTGCGCATGGTGTGGCAGTGCTATCAGGCCGTCGACGTACCCATTCTGGGTATGGGCGGCATCATGACCGGCGAAGACGCCGTCGAATTCATGCTTGCCGGCGCAACGGCCGTCGCGGTCGGCACGGCGAACTTCACCAACCCGCATGCCGAAAACGACGTGCTCGACGGCATCATCGAATATTGCGAACGCCAGGGCGTCGAAGACGTCAACGAACTGATCGGAGGGCTGCAATGCTAGCAGCGTACGAAAGCATTCCCCGTGCAGACCGCGTTATCGTGGCTCTGGACTGCGACCGTCAGACCGCGCTCGACCTCGCCCGGCGACTGCAGGGCAAGGCGAAGTGGCTCAAGGTGGGCATGACGCTTTATTACGCCGAAGGTCCTTCGATCGTCGAGATTTTCAAGCTTCTCGGTTTCAAGGTCTTTTTGGACCTGAAGTTCCATGACATTCCTCATCAGGTCAGCGGCGCGGCTGCATCCGCGGTCGAGGCGGGCGCCGATATGATCACGATGCACGCCGTGGGCGGCGTTCCCATGATGCAGGCCGCTCAGGCCGCCGTCGATGAGGCAGGCTGCGATGCCGATACGCTGGCCATCACGGTTCTCACCAGCATGGACGACGAAACGCTTGCTCAGACCGGCGTGAGCCGTCCGATGACCGAGCAAGTGAAGACCTTGGCGATGTGCGCTCAGGACGCGGGCCTTTCGGGCGTTGTGGCGTCTCCCCAGGAAGCTTCCATGCTGCGCGAACTTTTGGGTCCGGATGCCCTGATCGTGACGCCGGGCGTGCGTCCGGTCGGCGCCGCCTTGGGCGATCAGAGCCGCGTGGCCACGCCGCGCCAGGCGTTCGACGCCGGCGCGTCCCATATCGTGGTGGGTCGTCCCATTACGCAGGCTGAAGATCCCGCCGCCGCTTTCGACGCGATTGCGGCCGAGCTGTAGGCTAGGGTTTCCGCATCGGCATCGCCAGGCCTTTCAGGCGGGCGAGGCGATGATTCGATTCTAGGATTTCGTTCGACCTCCCGTTCCCGATGAGGGGCGGGAGGTTTTGTGTGCGGGCTTCATTTCGGGAGACCGCACGCGTATGGCGGGGCAAGGGAGGCATCCTCGCGAATCGGCTGTTTCCGAAAGATTCGCATACATATGAGAGCCATTGAAAATACACAGGTCAGATTAGGGAAATAAGGTAATTCCGACGATAATGCGACGAGTTCGAGAATACGTGCAAGAGTTCTTGAAAACGCCGTTTCATGTGGTATTATCCCGTATCGCTGCAATCAAGACCATGCAGATGCGAAGGAGTACAGAATGGCAATTCCCCAATTGAGCGCCGAAGAGCGCCAGGCCGCACTCGAGAAGGCCAAGGCTGCTCGCATCAAGCGCGCCCAGGTTCGCGACGATCTCAAATCCGGCAAGCTGTCGCTGGAAGATGTTCTGGCCATGAAGGACGATCCCATCGTCGGCCGCATGAAGGTTTCCACCCTGATCGAAACCCTTCCTGGCTACGGTAAGGCCAAGGCCGAGAAAATCATGGGCGAGCTGAAGATCGCCGAGAGCCGCCGCCTCAAGGGACTCGGCGAGCGCCAGGAGGCCGCTCTGCTCGAGCGTCTCCGT
>USLD01000196.1 GCA_900555495.1 uncultured Slackia sp.
ACGAAGTGCTCGATGATCGCGTAATGCAGGGGAATCAAATCGTTGCCCATGCGCCTAGCCTTTCTTCTTGTTCGAACGGAGCAGGTCGGCAGGATCGACCGCGATGCAGAAGATGCCCGCCACCATGATCAGAGCGCCGATCCACTGCACGGCCGACAGCGGCGGATAGTCGGCCGCCATGCCGCCGATATTGCACAATCCCATGAGAACCCAGATGAAGAACGGACCCCAGAAGGCGTACATGCCGTTGCATGCCATGCCGAGCGCCGTGCCGCACATCGAGTTGCCCTTGTACCAGAAGGAAAACGCAGGCATGGCGAAAAAGCCCGATACGAGGAAGAAGAGCATCGCAGGGCTCGTCACAGCCGCGCCGAGAACGGCGAGCAGCGTATCAAGACCGCCGCCGATGGCCATGAGCAGCGGAAACACCACGAACAGCTCCAGCAGGCCCGCTGTGACCTGGCGGATAGCGATGCCGATGCGGTAGTCGATCAAGATGGTGCCGAAACCCGCCACGCAGCCCTCGAAACCCCATCCGAACGCCGCGAGAAAGGCGAACAGGCAACCCATGAATGCGCCGGGGCCCATAGCGGCGAAGCTTGTTCCGCCGATCAGCGCGGCGGCGAACAGGCATATGGCGATACCTGCGACCTTATGGGCGCCGAGGCTCTGCTTGAAGAAGATGCGGCCCAAAACCGCTCCGATAGCGCAGTTGAGCGCGGCGATCGGCACGATGACGCCCGGATTGCCCGCAGCGGCGATGACGTAGGCGATGGTGGCGAAGGGACCGCCGATCGCCGCGCACAGCATCATGATGCGGCCCGGCTTCGTCTTAACCGTCTTCCACAAGTCGCCGACCTGGCGGTTCTTGGCGCATACCGCCACCGACCACACGCCGCTGATAAGGTCGTTGAGGCCCGCGGCCAGCGCCGCCAGGGCGAAGGCGACGACGAAGGCGCCCAGCGCAGCCTGCCCCTCTCCCCATTCGAGGCCCGCGAACCACGACCCCCAAACGCCTTGAGTCTGAGCCAGCGTGAGAAACCCCGTATACAAACCGTAGCAGATGCCCGAGGCCACGGCGAATGCCAGGCCCCTCACGAAGTACTTTCTCCTGCGCTGTTCACGCAGTTCGGCAACACGCTGTTCCACGATCAACCCGCTTTCTTCCTATCGAATCGTCTTTCGAATGCGCGCCCGGACGCTATGCGTCCTGCTCAGCGCCGTTCTCGTACCAAGAGATGACCTTGTCGAGATAATTCACGGCGTATCGGTAATAAATGTAGAGCCACTCGCCCACATGCTCGCCCTGGGCCTCTTTGAACAGCGACCAGACGTACCAGCACCAGCCCGCCATGGCGACGTATCCGAAGTTGTGACGAAGTTCTTCGAAAGAAGGCGTGCGGCCGAAATAGAACGACAGGGCCTCTTCAGCCCGTTCGTAGTCCAGCTCGCTGCACACCACGAACGTTCCGAAGTCGCTCGCGTAATCGGACATGCCCGAATACTCCCAGTCGATCAGATACATCTTGTCGCTCTCGTCGATCAAGAAGTTCAATGAGAAGAAATCGTTATGCGCCAAACAACGCCTGGCGCCGTCGGATTCAAGGTGCTTTTTCAGACGATCGGCCTTCGCGGCCATCTCCTGGAAGCCTTCTATGTCGATACGGCCCTTGGCTTCCTCGTAAAGTGCGGCATATTTTTTCGATTCATCGTAGAAATCGAAGGCGCGGCGCGTTTGCATCGGCGACTCGTGCAGGGCGCGAGCCATCTCCATCGCACGCCTTACCTGGTCGGAGTTAGATGGGTCGAGCTGACGCGATCCGGGAATGAACCGCGATATTTTCCAGCCCTGCGACGGATCTTCGAAGATGTACGTATCGTCGAGGCCGAGGTCTTTGGCCAACGACTGCGCCACCAACTCCGCCTCGCGGTCGATGATGAGTTCCGTTCCCGCGCCAGGATGACGATAGACGTATTCGTCATCGCCCACCGCGAAATGGCACGACAGGTTGGTCAATCCCTGCTTCAGGGGATAGACGTCATGGATGCTGTCGACATCGCAGCCCAGCACGGCGACGATGTTGTCGAAGACCTCGGAATCCACATTGCGCAGGAAGTACGGGTCGAAATCGCGCAGCTCATCGAGCGAATCGAATTCATGGACGATGTCGTCACCGTACGGACGGGCCACCATGTCGAACTCTTTGATATGGTCGGCGTAAATCTCCTCCCACAGCTTGTCGGCCGTTGCGGGGAGGTCGTATTCGCGTTCGAGGATATCGACGAACGTGCGCGAGAAGGCGCGATCGAAATAGACATGGCCCAGCATGACGAGCGAATCCCTGCCACCCACCGTAACGGATTCGATGCGTCCGCCGACGCCCTGCTTGATGCACCATTCCTTCGTCTCGCCCTCCACGAACGTAGCCGCGTAGAACGCCTTGTACACATATTTTTCGAAAGGATTGACCGTGAAGTAATCGTCGGACGAACAGATATAGGTATTGCCCAACTGCTCGCGCACGACCATGAGCGAAGAGTTGTTGTTTCGGGAAGCATACTCGTCATTGACCGCTATTTTGACGCCGAACTCGCGCTCCAGATAAAAGAAATGGGCCTTTTTATAGCCTACCACCACGGTGATGTCGGTGATTCCCGCCTCCTGCAGCTGACGGATCTGGCGCTCGATCAAGACCTCTCCGCGCACCACGAGCAGGCCCTTGGGCTTCTCGTAGGAAATGGGCGCGAAGCGCGAAGAGAGGCCCGCAGCCATAATCACGGCATTATCGACCCTGTATCGGTCGAGACACGCGCGACCCGATTCCGTAGACTCGTAGCCTTCCACCATTCCTCGTTCGGAAAGCGATTTCAGCGCCCTGTTGGCGCTGCCCAAAGAAACCCCCGCCGCCTCGGCAAGCGAACGCTGATTGCCGCAAGG
>USLD01000197.1 GCA_900555495.1 uncultured Slackia sp.
AGACCCTCGTCGATTTCACGGCGTTCGCGCTGCCCGCCTATAAGGAGAGAGAGGTTTTGATGCATCCGCTTTCGGAAAAGGAGTTCGACGAACTCGTGGCCAAGGAGCGCGTCGGCGCCGCGACGAGCGAGGACCTGAAGCGCCTCGAGCCGTACCGCGCCCGCCGTGCCGTCTTTTTCGCCGCCGGCTTCGGCAGCCGCATGCTGCCGATTACGGTGAACACGCCTAAGCCGCTTGTGCGCGTCCACGGCAAGCGCATCATCGATCGCCTGATCGATGCGGTGCTGGCCGCCGGTATCGAAGAGATTTACGTAGTGCGTGGATACCTGGCTGAGGAATTCGACCAGCTGTTGCGTTCCTACCCGATGATCCGCTTCATCGACAATCCGCGTTACGCCGAGACGAACAATATCTCGTCGGCGGTGCTGGCTAAGGACCTGTTCGAGAACGCGTACGTGTTTGAAAGCGATTTGTATCTGGTCGATCCGTCGTTGGTGACGAAGTACCAGTACCGTTCGAACTATCTGGGCCTGCCGGTGCAATCCACCGACGATTGGTATTTCGATGCGGATGAGAACGGCCGCATCGTGGCGCTGGCCAAAGGCAAGGATTCCCCGTGTTGGCAGATGGCGGGTATTTCGTATTGGACGGCCGTCGACGGCGCGAAACTGCGTGAAGACATTCCCGCGGCTTTCGATGAAAACGACGAGAACAAGCAGGTGTTCTGGGATGAGGTCGCGCTGCGCCTGCGCGCCGACGATTACGATGTGCATGTACGTCCTTTCGAGGCCGATGCGATCGTCGAAATCGACTCGTTCGCCGAGCTGCAAGAGGTCGATCCCGCGTATCGCATCGCGTAGGCTGTCGCTTCGGAAGGGGTTTTCGAACAGGAGAGAAACGGGGCTTCGGTTTGTCGGCGGCGGCCGGCGGCCAGGGCCCCGTTCGGCGTTCGGCTGCGCCGGGCCCCTTATGCTCCCATGTTTATTTCGAAGGGTCGTTCTGCGAAGGAGGCCCTTCGGGTAAGCTGGTGTATGCGCATCCGTCTTAAGTTCCGTTGGGCCTCAGGCTTTCGACGGGTCCGTGCGCTCCTGTTGTTTTTTCTCGTCGCATTCCGACGTTGCACTAGAAAGAATCGAGAAGAGTCTCCATGTGGTCGACGTTTTTCATCGCCATGGCCTTCGCGGTCATGTTCCTCTATGCGCCCGGCTTCCTCGCGCTGAAGGCCCTGCGTGTGCGATCGGCGATCGCCCTGTGCTGCGCTCCCGTGTTCAGCATCGTCGGCTATGCGGCCATTACGACGATCCTGCCGGTTTTAGGCGTTTTCGCCACGTGGCAGACGGTGTTTCTGCCGTGTTTGGCCACAGGTATCGCCGCAGCGGCAATCGTGCGCTTCGTGCCGTGGTTTTCGTCATGGAACCCGACTCGTCTGGGCGTGGCGCATATGGGCCGTTCTTTTCGCAAGGCTATGAGCGAGGAATGGTTTTCGATTCTTCTGTATGCGTTCATGGGGCTTGCCGTGGTCGGCTTTATCTTCATTAAGAACCTCGATGGACCTGATTCTTTCCTTCAGGCATGGGATAACTCCCATCATTTGAGCTCTATCAGAGCGTTTGTCGAGTCGGGCGATTTCTCCATGCTGACCACCACGTCGTACGCCACCGAGCTCGACCGTTCATTCACGCCGTGGCAGGGCGAGTCGGCTTTTTACCCGTCCGCATGGCATTGCCTAGGCGCGCTGGTGGTGAGCGCATCGGGTGCATCGGTTCCTATGGCGGCGAATGCCGTCAATGCGGCTGTCGTGGGCATTGCACTGCCATTGTCGATGTTCGTGCTGATGGAGCGTCTATTCGCGGGCAAGCGAGGCATCGTGCGCTGCGGCGCGTTCGTTTCGCTGGCGTTCGCGACGTTTCCCTGGGGCTTTTTGACCTTCGGGCCTCTGTATCCCAATCTGCTTTCGTATGCGATCCTACCCGTGGTCGCGGTGCTGTTCATGGGTATGTTCGACGATGGCGTGGAGGTACGCGTACGCATCGTGCGCTCGCTTTTGTTTGTCGTAGGCATTGTCTCTCTTGCATGTTCTCAGCCCAACGCCGTCTTTTCCGTCGCGGTGCTGCTTGCGCCGTTCTGCGTCATGCAGGCCGCCCGTGCCGCACGCTTTCTTCCGTGGCATGCGGCGCATCCTCGTGCCTGCGCGATCGGCATGGGAGCGGCCGCTGCTGCAGCCATCGCGGCCATCTGGTGGGCTCTGTTCAACGCTTCGTTCCTGCAAGACGTCATCTGGTTCGACTGGCCCGCGAAGGAAGGCGAGGCACAGGCGATCGCCAACATCGCGCTGCTCTCGTTCAGCTATGCGCCGGCGCAGCTGTTGCTGTCGGCGCTCGTGCTGCTCGGCACGGCGTGCTGCTTGATCGACCGGCGTTATCGCTGGCTCGCCTGCTCGTTTTTGATCGCGTGCGTTATCTGTTATGTCGATCTGTCCCATGACGGCTTCCTCAAGCATCTTCTTGCGGGCTTCTGGTACACCGACCAGTTGCGCACGGGATCGACCGCCGCCTTGCTGGCCATTCCCATGGCGGCGCTTGGTTTGCGGCATGCGGTGCGCTTCGTCTCGCAGTGGCTTGACCGGGCTGTGACGTCGGTGGGCGGAACCCCCACGCCGTATGTGTCGGCCGTGCTGGTGCTTGCTTTGAGCGTTTCGGCGGTCTTTTTCCCGAGCTACGTCATTCCCGGCCATCATAAGGTGGAAACGGCGTTCGGCAACATCAGGAACCGCGTCGAGGATCAGAACTCGGTATCGAAGATGAACTACCTTGATGCGTCGGAGAAGGAATTCGTCCGCCAGGTCGAACAAATCGTCCCCGATGACCAGCCGCTCATCAACAGCCCTGACGACGGCAGCATCTTCTTGTACGGATACGAAGG
>USLD01000198.1 GCA_900555495.1 uncultured Slackia sp.
TACATCTTATACAGGTCGCCTGCGAAGATGGCGGCCTCGTCGCCGCCCGCGGCAGCACGAATCTCGACGATGATGTCTTTTTCATCGGCGGGGTCGGACGGAATGAGCATGAACTTGATGTCTTCCTCGAGCGGGGGAAGCTTCGCCTCGGCAGCCGCGATGGTCTCCTGGGCGAATTCCTTCATGTCGGGGTCGTCGAGCATCTCTTTCGCATCGGCGATGTCGTCGCACGCCTGGACGTATTCGCGAGCCTTGGCCACGAGAGGGCCCTGATTCGCATATTCCTTCGAAAGGCGGGTGTATTCCTTCTGGTCGGCGAGAACCGCAGGGTCGCCGAGCTTTTCCTGCAGGTCTTCATAGCCTTGGATGATCTTTTCGAGCTTATCGCGCATTCTGTTTCCCTTATTCGAGCGGCACAGGGCCGCGTTTTCCATTCGTAGAGAATTGCCAACTGTATATATTACCACGCCTGAGGCCTCGTCATGCGCTTTCCACAGCAACCGACCGACCGCACGGCATCGAACACGGCGCATGCGCCCGAAAAAACAAATAGCCCCGTGCCGCAGACAAGCGAGTCCGTAACACGGGGCTGAACGTTTCGAAGCCTACTCGGCCACCGAGAAGGTGCCGGTCGACTCGTCGTAGGTCATCGCCTTGGCGAGATAGCCCTTGTCATGCATCCAATCGAGCACGGGCTGGACCATGGCGGTCGTAGGAAGAGCCGCCTCGGGATACGTGCAGATCGCATAGGTATCTGCGACCGGCGCGGGAAGGTTGGCCTTCTCGACCAGCAGCGAACGATACGCCTCGGGATCGGCGTTGATCGAGGTCACGGCTTCGTCCCATGCGGCACGCACCATGTCGAGCGTCTTGTCGCCGCCGTCGGAAAGCCAATCGGTGCGCACGGCCAGGACGGACTGGCTGATGTTTTCGCCCTGAGTGTCGTCGGCAAGAAGCACCATGCCCGTCTGTTCGCCGAGAGCAAGCAGGCTCGCGGGAAGCGCCGCTGCAGCGACCTGGTTGCTCGCCATGGACTCGTAGCGAACGGGCATCTTCTTGATCTCTTCCTTCACGATTTGGTCGTCAGGAACGCCCGCGGCTTCCATCAGCTTGTCCATCACGTATTCGGGAACGGTGTTGGAGCCGACGCCGATGCCTTTGCCGGCAAGGTCGGAAAGGCTCTTGATGCCGGATTCAGGCGAGGTCATGATGCCGAAACGGCCCTGAGAAGCCTCGGTGCCGAGCGTGACCCAGGCAAGCTGGACGTCGACGCCGGAAAGCTTCAGGGACGCGGCCTGCTGCACGTCGGTCATCGCGGCGTCGATTTCACCGGCCGCGAATGCGGTGGAAAGCTCCTGGGCGCTCTGGAACGTGACGATATCGACCTGTGCGTCGCCGTACAGACCGTCCTGCTCGGCGACCCAGAACGGCAGCGCATCCTCGGTCTGCATGGTTCCGATACGCATGGCGGGCACCTGCGCCTCTTCGGATTTCTCCTGCGGCTCCGAACCGTTGGAACATCCCGCAAGCGCCAAACCGCACGCAAGCACGGCCGCGCATGCCAATGACATGAGAACCTTCTTCATCTTCATAGTGTTCGACATCCTCCCTTTCGTCGAAACGGACCTTCTCGGACCGCCGCGGCAAGACGCTGCGAAACGCGCCCGGACACGACGAAACGGGCCGCATTGCGGCCCGTCCGATTAAGAAACATACCATATACCTATGAGAGCGAAAGGAACTCGAAAGCAGACTGAGCGGCGTTTGCTCCGTCGCCAACGGCAGTAGAAACCTGACGCAGGGGCTTGGCGCGCAAGTCGCCCGCCACGAAAACGCCGGGGATGTTCGTCTTACCCGTTTCATCGGCGACCACGTATCCGCCGCGATCGAGCGCGAGGCCCGTCTCGACCAGAAGCGCGTTTTTCGGCGCGGTTCCCACCGCCACGAACATACCGGCCGCCTCGATGTCGGAAACCTCGTCGGTCTTCACGTTGCGAAGCGTCAGGCCGGAAAGCTTGCCGTCCTCGTCATGCAGCGCGTCCACGACACTGTCGAAGTGCACCGTCAGATTGGACAATTCGCGCAGCGGCTCGGTGTAGACGGCATCGGCGCGCAATGCGTCTCGTCGATGAATCAGATGCACCTCGGAGCAGATGCGTGCCAGGTACAAGACGTCGCCGACGGCCGTGTTGCCGCCGCCGACCACCGCCACGGGCTTGCCGCGGAAGAATCCGCCGTCGCAGGTGGCGCAATACGAAACGCCGCGACCCGCCAGCTCGTCTTCCCTTTCGACGCCCAGCGGCCTGGGTTCGGCGCCCATGGCCAGAATGACGGCATCGGCGGTATAGACCGCGCCCGAAGCGACGACGATTTTCTTAGGCGAGGCGTTCAGATCCAGCTCGATCGCCTCTTCGCCCACGGATTGCGCACCGAAACGGGCCGCCTGGCCGCTCATGGCGAACGCGAGCTCGAATGCGGCCACGCCGTCGGCGAAGCCGGGATAGTTGTCGAGCTGCTCGGTATCGGTCATCTGGCCGCCCGGCCCCATGCGTTCGAACGAAACGGTGGAAAGCCCCGAACGGGCGGTATACAAAGCGGCCGTCATGCCTGCGGGACCCTGTCCGATCACGGCCACGTCGAAATGCTTCTCTTGATTGCTCATCGTCGACCTCCTATGAAATAAAGCGGCGCCGCGGCGCCATCGCGCGATCGCAACGCTTCCGCGATGGTATACGAAAAAGCCCGGCTCCGAAGAGCCGGGCGCCTCATACATTGATTTTAATCGAGGAGAGCGAGCAGGCCCTGCTTGGGCTGAGCGCCCATGGAGGTTTTCTTGATCTGTCCGTTCTCGAACACGATCATGGTGGGGACGCTCATGACGCTGTAGCGCTGTGCCAGGT
>USLD01000199.1 GCA_900555495.1 uncultured Slackia sp.
GACGCTCGCGTTCGCTTCTCACGGTGCGCGACCCTGCTTGCGAGGGCCTCGCGCGCGATATTTCGACCAAGGAAGAAGGTCTTTCATGGAACTGACGTATCCCGCCGGCCGCGACGCAGTGCTGGCTATCCTGCCGCACCGCGATCCCTTCGTTTGGGTGAGCCGCATCCTGTCGTGCGAGCCCGGCGTCCATATCGTGGCCGAACTCGACGTCGATCCCGCGCTGCCGCTGTTCGCGGGGCATTTCCCCGAGCATCCCGTGCTGCCGGGCGTCATCGTGATGGAGGCGCTCGCCCAGGCGGCGTCGTGCTGCGTGCTGCTGGCGGGCGACGACTGCGGCAAGGTCGGTTTCCTGACGGGTATCGACAAGGCGAAGTTCCGCCGCCAGGTGCGCCCGGGCGATACGCTGCGTCTCGAGGCGCGCATCGTGAAGTCGTCCTCGCGCATGTGCGTCGCCGAAGTGGAGGCGAGCGTCGATGGCCGGTCGGCCGCGACGGCGGTGCAGAAATACGTGATGGCCTAAGGAGTTTCGATGCGTCGGAAAAAGCCCGATTACATAGTGATGCCGAACGTCGAGGGCGGCTTTGCGCGCGAGAGCCTGTTCGAGCTCGCGCGCAAGGGGTTCTCGTGCGCGCTGGTGGTGGACGGCCGCCATGCGTTCGACGAGGTTCCCGCGGCGGTCCGGTCGGTGGGTCTGCGCACGGCGGTCGCCTATACGCAGGATATGGCCGCAAGCCCGCGCCTGTCGCTGGCCGAGCAGTGCGTGAGCATCGGCGAGCGGGCCGACGGCGGTGCGTTCGATGACGCCTACCTGGTTTTGGCTGCCGCTCAGTCGGCCGGCGCCGACCTGGTGCTTCTGGTCGATTCGCCGCTCGCCGACGACGTCGACTTCGTAGGCATGGCGCGCGGCGAAGGCTTCGGGGTGTATGCGGTCGATGCCGAGGGCGTGGTCGCGGGCGCGTTCGGCGGCATGACCGCCGCCTGGCGCTCGTGCGCGTGCGCCACCGGCCTCGTGCGCCCGGTGGACGAGCAGTCGTGGCGCCGCTGCCCTGCATGCGGCGGCATCTTCGCGGCCCATGCGGTGTTCGCGGCGCAGGAGACGTGTCCGCGTTGCGGCCGACATTTCCGCATGACGTCGCGCCAGCGTTTCGACCTGTTGTTCGACGCGGGGACGGTCGAGCCGATCGACGATATCGACGAAGGCGGCGACCCGCTCGATTTTCCGGGTTACGCCGAAAAGCTCGCTTCCACGCGTCTGAAGACGCGCCTGTCCGAGGCGGTGTCGTGCGCGCGCGGCCGCATCGCCGGCATGCCGGCCGTGGTCTGCGTGATGGATTCGACGTTTTTCATGGGGTCGATGGGTCGCGTGGTGGGCGAGCGCATCGCCCGCGCGGCCGATCGCGCCACCGACGAAGGCCTGCCGCTCGTGGTCTTTTGCGCATCGGGCGGCGCGCGCATGCAGGAAGGCCTGGTCTCGCTCATGCAGATGGCGAAGGTGTCCTGCGCCATCCGCCGCCATGCCGATGCGGGCCTGGCGTACCTGTCGGCGGTCACCGATCCCACGACGGGCGGCGTGACCGCGTCGTTCGCCATGCAAGGCGACGTGGTGTTCGCCGAACCGGGGGCGCTCGTGGGCTTCGCCGGCCGTCGCGTGATCCAGGACACCACGGGCGAAACGCTGCCCGATGGATTCCAAACGGCCGAATTCGCCCTCGAGCACGGCCTGATCGACGCGGTAGTCGACCGCGCGTCTCTGCGCTGCACGGTGGCCGCGCTGCTGGCGCTTCTGGGGTCGGGCGCGAAGGGGGCGCCGTGTTCCGTGACGGGCCCCGATGCGCTGGCCCGCGCGTTGCAAGAGACGCCTTCGGCCCATGAACAGCGCGTCATGGAGGAACGCGGCACCGCCGTCGCGCCGTCTGTCGAGGCATGGGATGTGGCTCGCGCCTCGCTGCGCGCGCACCGCATCCTGGCCCCCGCATCGCGTACGGCGGCGCATGCCCGCGCTGCTGCGAATGCGTCTGCTAATCCGGCGTGGCGCAGCGTTCAGGCTGCGCGCGATACGCATCGCCCCACGGCGTTGCACTACCTGTCGTTCATGGTGGACGGATTTATCGAACTGCATGGCGACCGCGCGTTTTCCGACGATGCGGCGGTGGTCGCCGGCATCGGATGGGTGTCGGGCCGCGCCGCCGTGATCATCGCGCAGGAGAAAGGCGCCACGCTCGACGAGCGCGTTCGTCGCAATTTCGGTTGCCCGCAGCCCGAAGGCTACCGCAAAAGCATGCGCGCCATGGATCTTGCGAAGCGATTCGGATTGCCGGTGGTTTGCCTGGTGGACACGCAGGGCGCGTTTTGCGGCAAGGAGGCCGAAGAGCGCGGCCAGGGCAACGCCATTGCCGAGAGCCTGATATGCCTGGCGGGCCTGCCCGTGCCCGTGGTGACGGTCATCGTGGGCGAGGGCGGTTCGGGCGGTGCGCTCGCGCTCGCGCTTTCCGACGCGGTGGCCATGCAGGAGCACGCGGTGTATTCCGTGCTGTCGCCCGAGGGATTCGCCTCGATTTTGTGGAAAGACCGATCGCGCGCCCCCGAGGCCGCGGCGGCCATGCGCATGAACGCCTACGAGATTTTCGAGATGGGAATCGTGGACACGGTGCTCGAGGAAGGCGAAGGCACCGCGAGCGAGAATCCGGTGCTCGCGGCCGACGCCGTGCGCCGCTACGTGGAACGCAAGCTCGACGAGCTGTGCGCGCTCGATGCGGGCGAGTTGGTTGCTCGCAGGCAGAATCGTTTTGCCGCATTCTAAGGATCGCGCCGCCTGACGGTTTTGCGCATATTGCCGCGGCTGCGGTCGTATCGCCCTATA
>USLD01000200.1 GCA_900555495.1 uncultured Slackia sp.
AGCCAGGACGGATACTTCCAGCCAAATCGCCATCACAAGCTGCACCAGAGCCAATCCGAGCGCCAGCATGCGTTTGTAGCGGATCGCGTAGGCAAGAATGAAGACACCGACGGCTATTTCGATCAAGAAATTGACGATTCCCAAAACGCCGGCAGACGATTCGGGAAGCGCGAAATACGCAGGGCTCTCACCGAGATAGCGAACCGCGAATACGACTGACAGCAAGCCGATCACCGCGGCGAACGCCACGGCCAATACGTTTCGAGCCTTGTCGCAGCGCACTACCAACATCAGCAGCGCAGCGAGACAGGGCACGCCCACGAGGGAAACGATCAACTCCATCGGTTCCTCCTCCTTCGCATGGTCGATACAACGAAAAGCGGCGAGAGAACCTCGCCGCTTCGTACTCTATCAAAGTGGAGCAAATGTATTCGAACTGTCACCGATTCAATCACGTTTGGGGTCGATGCTTATCGGTGAATGGGGACGTCCGTGCCGCCGACCGTTGAATGCGCCTATTTCGCGCGCTTGGCATACGTCGTGAGCTGGGAGACGTTGAAAAGCTCGCCGTCGCTTTCGCGATACTGTTCTATTTTCCACACCTGAATGCGACCGCCCTGACGGACGGACGTCGCAACGCTACGAATAGTGTCGCCCAAGGCGACGGGGAGAAGATGCGTGCTCGTCAAATCGAGGCCGACGATATAGTCGGCCGTACCTTCGAGTGCGAGATTGGCGGCCTCGCTCGCAACGCTCTCGGCCAAATAGGCGCTCATGCCGCCATGAAGGATTCCTTGGGGCTGCAGCATCTCTTCGACAACGGGGGTGACCATCACCACGCGGCCTTTCTCCTTCTCGACGAAGCGTCCGCCGATTCGTTCGAAAAACATCATGGATCTTCCTTCCTTCGGGTAATCGTCGTTCCGTGGCTACGCTAACGCAGAGCGGCGATGCTGTCGATGGGCAAATACGCTAACGCGTATGGGCCGGCTTACCGCCCCAATACAACTCTATAAAGTGCTTCTTCGGTTCGCCTACGCCTCCGACCAGGCGCAAAGACGCTTCGGCGATATCGATAGCAGCGTTGGGCCTCCGCAATATCTCTCCATTGACCAGCATGGCCTGCAGACTCGAAGGATTGGCATGCAAATGACGCAAGGCGCCGAGCAATTCGCGCGCCGTCGTAACATGCATTCCTACGCCAAGCGATGTGAGCATGCTCGTATTCGCCTTTTCTTGGCCGTATGACCGTCCCAAAAGCACCATAGGAAGCCTTGCGCAGAGACACTCCGTCACTGTGAGCCCTCCCGATTTGCAAATGGCAAGATCGCTCGCCGCCATAAGAGCGGGCATTTTATCGACATACCCCATGATGCTCATATTGTCTATAGACATGGCTTCCCTTTGCCGCTCGAGATGCACGGCGTACTCTTCGTCCCTACCAGGGAGGAATACGAAATGCATGCCCGACAATCCCTTAAGATACGGAAGGGTCTCATCCATGGTCGCACGGAAACGCACGTAGGGCTGCGGAAGATGGGCACCCGCCATGACGAGGACGATCGTCTTGTCGCGCGGCAGGCCGAGCTCTTCGCGAACCGCGGCGACGTCGTATTCCTCGCCCAGACCGCCGCGCACGGGAATGCCGGTCATTTCCATCTTGCGTTCGGGGACCCTGCGGGGACGCAGCGTTTCCGCCATGGCCTCCGTGGCGACGCAGAACAGGTCGGCCTCTTTATGGGGCCACAGCCCTTCGATTTCGTAATCGGTCGGTACGCAGACGACGGGGAAACGCTGCCCCGTGAGCATGCGCGCACCGACGATGGCGTTGGCTGCGGTGATATGCGTACAGACGACCACGGAGGGCTTGCGCCGCTCGACGTATTCGGTGAGCTTCCCGAACATGACGTGCGACCATGCGGTGCCGCCGCCCCACAGAAGCCTGCCCGTGAGGGTGTAGCGCCACGTGATGTCGTAAATCGGCCTCGTAGGACCGGTGAACATGGAGGCGGTCTTGTCCCCGTCGATAGGGACGCGGCCGTAATCGAGGATGTCGATGACTTCTATCTCCGCATCGGAAGGAACGCGCTCATCATCGGACGCTTTCAGAGTCTCGAACGCCTCGGCCACGGCCAAGGCGGCGCTGCGATGGCCCGAACCGACCGATGCATGCATCACGAACACGACGAACGGATCGCGTTTCGCGTCGCTTGCAATCTCCGGCGCTTCGTCGGAGACCGAACGGACGATAGAGCTTTCCTCCGCAACGTCGTTGTCCTCGCGGATGGAGTCGGATTCGGCCACCGGATGCCCCCTGTCGTCTTCATGTTGTTTCTCGCCGTCTGATCGTGCGAACACGGCTTCGAAAGAAGCATAGCTTATTTATCATATGCTCACGAAAAGAGCGGCATCGGTGAAACCGAGCCGTTGACGTGAGGAGGATGCGCATGATCGACCCCGAAAAAGCCGCCGTTGTGATGATAGATATGCAAAACGGCTTCATACACGAGTGCTCCCCTCTCCATATAGCCGGGGCACGCGCAACCGTCGGCGCATGTGCACACGTGCTCGACGTCGCGCGTCGTAGCGGCATGACGGTCGTCCATGCCGTGCGACGTTACGCCCCCGACGGCTCGAATGTCGAGCCATGCCGCTACGATGCATGGCTCGACGGCCGACCCCTCTCCGAGGGCTGCGACCCTGCAATCGACACACGTGAGCCTTCGGAGCTGGCGCCGAGCGAGGGCGACTTGACCGTCGTGAAGCCGAGCTTTTCCGCTTTCTTCGAAACGGATCTGCACAAGATTCTT
>USLD01000201.1 GCA_900555495.1 uncultured Slackia sp.
CGAGCGAATTCATCCATGAAAAGCCTTCGCGCTGGTACGGGCGCAGCGTGGCCGCGAGCTCATCGGGCACCGGGCGCTCGACGGTCTTCGCATCACGCAAGCGTTCGACATACGTTTCGAACGCCGCGTCGCGTCGCGCATCCTCGAGCGTTTCGTCCAGATAGACCGCGCGATAGGCGGGAAGTTCGATGGTGCCTGCGGCGAGGGCCGCAGGCGAAAGATCGAGGTCGCGCGCGAGACGGTCGAGCTGAGCCAGCTCGAAATCGGCCATATCGAGGAAAGCGCCGTTTTTAAGGCGGTGGTAGCGCTTGCGCGCACGATAGCTCCCCAACAGCGCTGCGAGCTCATCGCGGTCGAGGTCGGTGGCATGCACGTCGAGGTCGATCAGGTCGCCGGCAAGCGAGATGCCCACGCTGATACGCGGCTTCTTGTCGGAGACGAGCCTGTCGAAGGCGTCCGTGGTGAACACCGACCCCTGCTCGGCGAAGCGTGCCAGGCCGCCGAACAATAGGTCGGCGACGCGTTGCGGGCGCTCGAGCAGGAGGAAATGGCAGCGCGCGCGTTCGTCGGCGCTCGCCTTGCGCGGCGCGGCGTCGGGGAAGAAGGCGTGCAGCAGCGCATACGCCGCCCGTTCGAGTTTTTCGTCGGGAAGCGGGCGCGCCAGCGCCTCGTCGCCTTCCCAGCGCGCTCCGTCGGAGGCCAAAATCCTGCGGCTCGTACCATATCGTACGGTCGTTTCGCAGGTGGCGGCCGCATCCGTTTTGTCGAAATAGAATTCAAGGACGCCTTCGACGGGGCGCCATGCGTCGAGCTTTTCGGGCGTCGATACGTTCAGCGTGCGCTCGATGCGAGGAAGCACGGCGGAGCAGAACAGCGCCAGGTCGTCTTCGCTGACGAACAGCTCGTCGGCATCGGATGAATGCAGCATGCGTAGAAACGCCGAGCAGCCGGCGAGTTCGGCGGAACAGCGGTAGAAGACCTCGTCTTGCCATAGGTAGAGGCGGCCGCCGTGCGAGATGGCGACCGCCTGTTCGGCCGATTTGATCGAGACGCCGCTGTCCTCCCAGGTTATATCCACGTCGATGGTCGGATCGGCATGCTCGATGCGCGCGATCGTACGGGAGCGCACGCCGTAATCGGCGCCTTCCACGACGAAGGAGCACCCTTCCGAGACGTCGAGGAAATCGATGAGCTCGAATTCGTTCAGGTCGAGAACGCGGCCCGACGCATCGCTTCCGCGCGCGCCCGATGAGGCGCGCCTGCGTGCGCAGACGGCGCGGTCTATCAGTTCGGCCATGGCGCGTCCATGTGCGCAGAAGGCGTCGAGGGTATGGGTGAATGCGAGTTTCTTGCCGTAGGAATGCCATGCGCCGCGCTGCACGTCGTCGGCGAACGCCCCGATGTCTTTCATGACATAAGAGCCTTCGGCGCCGACCACCTTGAACTGCACCGACCACGAACGGTATCCGTATATGAACGTAGGCTCGATATCCACGTCGCCCGGTTCTTCGACGCTTCCGGCCGCATCGGCGCGGCGGATCAGGTCGGCCAGGCACGCGGTGGTTTCGGGCTTTCGATGCGCTTTGTAGCCCATGAATCCCGCAGGGCGGCGGTTGTAGGAAAGCGCCAGGGCGAGGCTGTGTTTGCAGGGCCCGTCGTCTTGGAGATAGGCAGGGCAGGTGCACGCGTAGTCGATGACGCGGTTGGCGTCCTCGTCGAACGAGATGGAGCTGCGATAGCAGTCGTTCCATCCATGGCTCGATGCGACGAATGCGCTGAGATGCGTGCCGTTGCGGTCGTAGCGGCATTTCTTCGTGAGGATGTTTTGCTCCGACGAAGCGATCTGCCGCGCTCGCTGCAACGTTTTCGGCGCGCACTGATGCGCGAGTTCCTGCTCTGAAATCATTCGGCCTCCCTTTCGCCAAACTTTCATGATACGGAAAGGCTTTTGCCCCGACAAGGTGGCTGCGGGCGCAGGCGGTAAAGTAAGACGAGGTTTACAACGATGCGTTTTCCGGTAGCATGAAGTAAGCCATGGCAAACATAAGCCGTGGTTTCTTTTTCGGACGAAAGGATGAAGCGTGTTCGATAAACGTCTTCTTGCCATGGTTCCTGCGGCGAAACGTCCCATCGCGGCGATCGTCGTCTTGCAGTGGATCGCACTGCTTGCCAACGTGGCCTTGTTCATCGCTGCCGGCAGGTTTTTCGGGCTGTTGCTGGAAGGAGAGGCCGGCGCTCGCGAGTCGGCCCTGTTCGTCGGCGTCGGCCTGTTCGCGATCGCCGTCCGCTTCTTTTGCCAGGCGGCGGCCGTGCGTGCCGGAGCGACGGCCGCAGAGAGGGCGAAGCGCGTCGTCAGGCGACGCGTGTACGACAAGCTGGTCGCCTTGGGCCCCGGGTATCGCGAGCACGCCTCGACGCCTGCCGCGGTCCAGGTGTGCGTCGAAGGCGCCGAGCAGCTGGAGAGCTACTTCGGCTCGTATCTTCCGCAGCTGTTCTATGCGGTGCTGGCTCCGGCGACGCTGTTCGTCTGCCTTGCGCCGCTTTCGCTTCCCGCCGCCGCGGTGCTGCTGGCCTGCGTGCCGCTCATCCCCGTCTCGATCGTCGCCATTCAGAAAATAGCGAAACGCACGATGGGCCGCTATTGGGGTTCCTACATCGATTTGGGAGCGTCGTTTTTGGAGAATATCCAGGGGCTTACGACGCTGAAGATCTTTTCTGCCGACGAACGCGCCCACGAGGCGATGAATCGTCAGGCCGAAGGCTTTCGCCGGGCCACGATGCGCCTGCTTCGCATGCAGCTCAATTCGATC
>USLD01000202.1 GCA_900555495.1 uncultured Slackia sp.
CGATGGATACGGCAAGCGTGAGCGCCGCGACGGCGAAGCCTTCGTAATTGAACGGCGCGCCCGAGTCGTATCCGCCGTTGAAGAAGGCCATCTTGATGGCTGTCGCCGACAGCCCCAATCCGATGACCACGATGACGGGAGCGACGACGGGGGCGGGCAGGATGAAATCGAGCCAACCCGTTCCCGCGACCTTGATGATGCCAGCCACGATCACATACACCAGGCCTGTCACGATGAGCGCGCCGCCGACGGCTCCGACGCCTTGGCTTTGCGCCACCATCGCGATAGGCGTGATGAATGCGAAAGACGATCCCAGGTAGCTGGGAATTTTACCTTTCGTGACCAGGAGATAGAGAATCGTGCCGATACCCGAGCACATGATGGCCAAAGACGGCGAAAGCCCGGTGAGAAACGGCACGAGCACGGTCGAGCCGAACATGCTCATGAAATGCTGGATGCCCAGAGGAATCGCTTTTGCCACGGGTACGCGGTCGTCGACCCCGATGATGGGGCGTTCTTCTGCCATGGAGTTCCTTTCGTTCTGGGTCGCGCGGAGTTTTTTCTTGCCGCGGCGACGGTTCGTACATGCGCGCCAATGATACAGCACTTTGCTGCGATAAAGCGTTGCGAAGGCGACATCGTTTTGCGGTAAGAGGGCTTTTCATGCGGCTTCCGCTTGCCGCCGTCCCGGCTCGTTTCTCCGCCGTCGTCGGTTGAAAACGGCCGTCGGTCGCGATTCTCGTCTTCATGCGAAAAGACGGAGGAAACATCGCATAGTATGCATCGAGGCGACGCGTGCGACGTGAACGTGGCGGTCGCCGCCGGGCGAGAAGAGAGAGTCGCGCCGGCATTGGGCCGCGGCCATTCTGCCGCGACTTCGAGGGGAGTTCTAGATGGTTGATTCTGCGGATACGACGCGTGAGATCCGTTCCTCCGGCTCGGGCCGCCGACTGACGGCCGAGGAAGCCGAATTCTTGAAGCGCTGTTTGCTCGAAACCGAGCCTGTCGTAGTGACGGGCGAAGCCGCACCGCGTAAGACGCCTCCTATGGGCGTTCCTCATCTTCCTCGTCCCAAGCGCGCCTCTCGCTGACCGTCGGCCGGCGCGGCCTGGGCCGCGGTGCCGTATAATCGGCATCGAGCAAGACGGTTGCGCGCGATGAGACGGCGAGGTGGCATATGGCGGTATCTTTTCCTTTCGAACTGGATGCGTCGGCGAAGCGAAGGGCTTTCGACGTTTTGCCGGGACAGCCTGACGGGCATGTGTTCGGTCTGGTCGAAAACGGCATCGTGCTCCCCGAAGGGGGAGCGTTCTATCTGGTCGAATTCGATTCGCCTGCGCTTTCGCGAGCGAGGATCGTCGCATACGCCGATAAATACGGACGCGTCTTCGAAACGGGCGGACCCTTGTCCGTTCCGCCTGCTCGTTTCCCTGATTTCATGGCGTATTCCCAGGAGGGCAGCGCTCGCGAGCGCGGTTTTCTGTCGATTGTCTCCCGCATCGGCGAAGAGACGGCCGTCGGCACGTATGCGTGCGAGCGGTCCGATGCCGGCGAGCGCTATCGCGTCGAAAGCGTCATGGGCGCCCGCCCCTTCGCATCCGCGCTGCCGGGGCCATGGGAGCCGTATGCCGACTTCATGGGCAAGGGATATTTCCGTTTCGTCGGATTCGCCTGCGAGCAGGACGCTTCGCGGCCCTTCGACTTGGGCGCGGTGTTCGCCCGTTTCGACACCGTAGACCTGTTTGATGCGGTGAATAGGGAAATCCTCGAAGTCGAGTCGCCTTTCGGGGACGTTTCCGCCGTATGCGATATCGAACGTTATCTGGTCACGCTGCTGCGCGATTCGGGCGTCGTCGGCAAGACGCGTGAAGACATGGCGGTCGAGCTGGCCGACGGGCAATCGTGCATCCCGGCGGTGCGCCTGCTGCGCACGGCATTCTACGCCAATACATATTACGTCGATTTCTATTATGCCGACGCATCGGGCGTCGTCATCGAGAACGGCGGGCTTTCCATGAGCCCCGAAACCGCCGATGCGCGCTTCGCGTTTCTGCGTGCCGAAGCGGCTCTGAATAGATTCTTGCTGTTGACGGAGTATCTTGAGCAAAATTTCGAAGGCGGCTCGCGTGCGGCCGACGAGGCGCTGTGCAGCGTGGCCGATATGTGGCTCTGCGACCGCATTTGCACTCAGGCGCGCGACCCGTTGCAGGCTCCGCGTTTGACGAGCAAATGGGACAAGCATCTTGCTTTCGCGCGCTCGTGCGAACTGCTTCGGCTGCCGTATCGGGTCGGCTACGAATTCTTCAGCGACGAGAGCGGCGTTTCTTTCGGCGTGAATGTATTCTGCCCGCCCGCCGACGTCATGGCCCTTTCCATATGGGACGAGGGGGCGTGCCGGTATGTGCCGCGTGACGAGGCGGCCCGCAACGGCGAGGCGGCCCGCTATGCCGCGCACGCTGCCATCCTGTTCGCCGCGCAGGCGTTTTCCGTATCGTCCGACATCGAACGCGTCTATCTGAATTGCCGGCGCGACGGCGGCGGCGAGACGGTTGCGGCGGGCGTGTTCGAGCGCGCGGCGTTTTGCGAAGCGTTCGCGGCCGACGGCGAGCATGCCTTCTCCGACCCGTTCGCTTTGCTCCGCGAGCTCGGCATTGCATTCGAGTTGGACGATTCGTTCGCGATGCGTCCCGTTCCCGCGAGCTTCGAGCAGGGGGAGGGCGTGTTCGCCGAAACACGCGAGGCGTTGATCCATCGCGACGAGGTTGCGTTTTCCGAAGAGGCTCGCGAGCTTGCGGGCGTGGCGGCG
>USLD01000203.1 GCA_900555495.1 uncultured Slackia sp.
CGCAGGATGCGCGCCACGGGCGCGACGAAGGGAGTTGTCATGAAGGTTGCGGTTATCGGAGCGGGTTCGTGGGGAACGGCGCTTGCCAACGTGCTTGCCACGGCGGGCCATGACGCGGTGCTGTGGGCACGTAAAGAAGAAGTGTGCGCGGGTATTAACGACGACCATCGCAATCCGCGCTACCTGACGGACGCGGTGCTCGACGACAGGGTAAGCGCGACGTCGAGCCACGAACGCGCGCTGGCGGGCGCCCAGGCCGTGGTGATCGTCACGCCGTCGTCCATCCTGCGCCAGGCGGCGCGCGACGTCGCCGCGTTTATCGGGCCCGAAATGCCGATCGCCATCTGCTCGAAGGGCGTCGAGGCCGACACCGGCCTTCTTCCCGTCGAAATCTTCGAAGAGGAGCTGGGCGGGCGCGATCGCATCGCCGCACTGACCGGTCCCAACCACGCCGAAGAGGTGGTCAAGGGAATCGCGTCGGGAACGGTGGTCGCGTCGTCCGGAGCCGATACGGCGCTGTTTTTCCAGGACCTTTTCGCCACAGAGACGTTTCGTACCTATGTCAGCGACGACATCGTGGGTGCCGAAGTCTGCGCTGCGTTCAAGAATGTCATCGCGATCGCAGTGGGTGCTGCCTACGGCTTCGGCATGGGCGACAACACGGCCGCTCTTATCATGACGCGCGGCCTTGCCGAGATGAGCAGGCTCGTGGAAGCGTGCGGCGGTTCCGCGATGACGTGTCTGGGCCTGGCGGGCGTCGGCGACCTGATAGCCACCTGCACGAGCGAGCATTCCCGCAACCGCACGTTCGGCTATCGCATGGCGCAGGGCACGACGCTCGAGCAGTACAGGGCCGAGACCCACATGGTGGTCGAGGGCGCGCTTGCCTGCAAGACCCTCGGCGCGTTGGCAGAGGCGCACGAGGTCGAGCTTCCCATCACGAGCATGGTGCGCAGCGTGCTGTGGGAAGGCGTCGATCCGAAGATCGCCGCCGCCGCGCTGTTCGACCGCTCCCTGAAGCCTGAGTTCTACTAGGCCCGACCAGGGGCTTGGCGCGTTTTCGGCGCAGGCCTCGCAAGCGCCGCTTGCGAGGCCTTTCGAACGCCGTATTCCGCCGATGTCCTTATTCGTGTACACGAATGAAGCGTGCTCGGCTTATTATTTCGAAAAGGACAGAGGAGGTCTATCGTGTCGATGGATGACGACATGCGGCTGCAACCGTTCGTGCTTCGTCGCGACGGCGAGGACCAGCGGCGTTTGTACGCCGTGCTTTCGTCGCCGAAGCGCGACTTCTACGTTCACGGAATCATCGTGCTGTGGGACCTGCACTGCTCTAAGCGATGGATCACCAAGGACGATTTCGTCGAGACGCTCGCCACGCGCTTCGAGAACCACCTCGTGAACGGCACGCTCGGCGCGCGGGATGAATTCCTCGATGAGAATTTCTCGGTCGAGGAAGACGATGCCGTCGAAGAGGAGAGCCCGCTTTCGCGCGCTCGCATCGTGTTTCGCCGTCTTCATGAGACGGGATGGTTCGAGCTGTTCAAAGACTCTGTCGAAGGCGCGCTCAAGACGACGCTCGTCGTCGGCGACCGGGCGAGCCGCCTGGCCGAGTTCGTGACGTCCGACGCGCGCTGCTCGCATGTCGATTCGACTTCATGCGTGCTCAACGTGCGCGCAAGCCTCGAGCATGCGCAAAGCGGACTGGAGCGCGCTCGGACCGACGGCCGCGGCATCGAGGACGCCGTGGTCAGAGGCGTGGTGGGGCGCGAGCTGTGCGAAGCGCTGAAGAACGCCCGCGAGCGCTCGGAGGCCCTGAACGCCCGTATCCGCCGAACCTGCCACGAATTCAAGCTCACCTCCATGAGGATCGCGAGCTGCCGTACCCAGCACGACCTGCAGTTCGTCATGGACGATTACGAGCAGGGGTTGTTCGATTCCATCATGCAGCCGCTGCGCATCGAAGACGGGTTCGACCGCAATGGCGATGCCATCGTGCGTATGCTCGACGCCTGGAGCGTCGACTCCGACCTCATGGCCTTGGTGCGCGAGGCATCTCGTCTGCCGGGCATGCCCGAGGGCCTTTCGCGTCCGTTCGAATTCATCCAGGGCGTGCGCTATACCTATGCGGTCAGGGTCAGGGACGCGTGGGAATACGCGCTGTCGCTTGAAAAGCGCGTCACGTCCGAGATGTCGAAGAAGCACCGCATGCTCTTGGGCGGCGCATCGACGATGGCGACCGCATACGAGCGCGCGATCATGCAGATATCGCAAAGCGACGAGACTCGTGCGGCGTTGGCGCTTAAAGCCATGCAGAATGTTCTTTTCCTGCCCGATAAAGGGGCCTTCGACGATTCGTGCCTTTCGACGTTCCGAGCGCAGGAAGACGCGGAGAAAATGAATCGCGTCATGATCGCCGACCAGGGCGATATGCCTGCGGTGCGCCGAGACGACGCCGTGGCGGAAAGCGCCCTGACGCGCGCGGGCAAGAAGATGCAGCGCATGGTCGCGCGCCAGGGCGAAGTCGACGGTTCGTCGCTTCCTCTTTCGAGCCGCGCCGACCGCGTGCAGCAGATGCTGTATGTCCTGGCGGCCGATTCGAAGGACTCCTCCTATGCCGTGCCGCGGATCGACGACGAAGATCGCATGTCGTCGGGCGGCCAGAATATCGTGCGCGTTCGATTCGTGGAAAGGGCTTCGCGATGAAGCGGTTCTATCAAATGGAAACGGAAAAGAAGGTCAAGGCGGTCTGCGCGGCGGTGAAATGATTGCTCAGGGAACGCCTGCGGAAATTATGCGCGGCG
>USLD01000204.1 GCA_900555495.1 uncultured Slackia sp.
AGCAGGGCATCGTGGCCTCCAAGATCGCTGCCCATGCCGCCGACATCGCCAAGGGTATTCCCGGCGCGCGCGACTGGGACGACCGCATGGCTGCGGCGCGTCAGCGTCTCGACTGGCCCGCCATGTTCGACGAGGCGATCGATCGCGAAAAGGCCGAGGCCTACGTGGCGTCCACCAAGCCCGCCGACCCCAGCACCTGCACCATGTGCGGCGCCATGTGCTCGGTTCGCACGATGAACCGCGCCATGAACGGAGAAAACGTAAGCCTGCTGTAATTTCGAAACGATAAAGGGCGGCCCCGCAGTTCACAACGCAGAGCCGCCCTTTCCATAAGCACGCCATCGCTGAAGAAACGCATCACTCGACCAGTTCGTAGACGTCGGCCTTCGAATGGACGCCGAGCTTCGCGTACACATGGCGCACATGGGTCTTCACCGTGTTCTGCGACAAGAACAGCTCTTGTTCCATTTCGGCCCGGGTTTTACGCTGTGCGATCAGGGCGAGCACTTCGGTCTCGCGCGCCGTAAGCCCATGCTCCTGCGCCAGCTGCTCGCAGCGCACGAGCAAACGTTCACGCGGGCTGACGATGCGCTTCCCGCTTTCGATCTCGATGCCCGCGGCGCCCCAGTCGGCGTTAACCGCCCGTTCGCTGCGCCAAATTCCCACGCATACGCCCAAAAGCAACAACCCGACGAGGGTTCCCACGGACAACGTCGCCGCATCGAGAGCGACATCCGACCTCGCAACGCCTTCCCGTATCAACACTCCGAGGAAAATGCCGCCTTCGCTGCACGCCCGCGCCAACGCGAACATGCGAAGGCTCGGAAGATCGAAGCGATATGCTAGATTGGCAAGCAGCGCGACGGCGAACACGGTGAACCAAACGTAGGCGAGCTTTATCAGGAGAGACACGATGGCCGCAAGCCCCGCAGGAGCAAGCGGCATGATGACGAGCGCGGTCGTCGAAGATATGAGGCAAACTCGCGCCATGAAGCGGATATCGAACGCAGTAGGGCGGCGCAGCGCCATGTACACGAGAACGCCGCCTGCCAGACATGTGACCCAAATCCTATGGACGGCCCCGAGATTGGCAGAACCCCCCAACAGAGCGCCCGCCGAACCGGACACGAGACCCCGATGCCCATGATCAAGATGATTTTCCACGGGACGGGATAATTCGCCGAAGCATGGGGCGCTTCGCGCGGCAGCAATTTAAAACTCGCCCAAGCACACGCAAGCGAAAGAACGGGCAGAAGCGACGTTGCGACAATCGCGAACGGCTGCATCATCGTGGAGACGAGGCAATAGGCGAGAAACGCGACGATGCACGACCCGCCGCCGTACACGACCATCGAGGTGGGACCCATCTGACAAAACACCTCGGCCCACAGGCAGAACAGCATCGCTCCTCCAATGGCGGTCGCGGCGGCGGCCGCCACGAGAATCGCCACCTCCGATTCCTGCGGCGCCAACACAAGGCCGATCGAGGCCGTGCCGAAAGCGGTAACGAGAACCGAAACCGATACGGCAAGACGGCGGCCGCTCAGAGCGCCGATGCGGGGAGCGAGCACCGCCATAGCAAGAAAAGCCCCGATGTCGCCCAGACGCATGCCCGTCTCGACCGGCAAACGAGCAGGAGATGAAGCATCGATATAAATCGTGTTGATATGCGTACAGCATAGCCAGGCAATAAGCAGGCCCATGCCGAGAAAACGAAGCGGATGCAGCGCAGGCGACGCCTCTGCGCCGTCGGCATCGGCGTCGGCATCCCCGAAAACGCGTCCCGTCTCGACGCGAGAAAGCATGTCGGCCATTATGTCCCCCTCCTGTTTCGCCCCTATTATATAAAGCGCATTCCCATACAGGAGCGAGGCGAAATCAGCCTTTCGGCTCCTGAAAGCGCCGACGGCGTCGTTCGGCGGCATGCCATCCCCGACTAGCAACGCAAGAAGCCGCGGCATCGACGCCGAAGCATATCGCCAGGCAAAAAACCCGACCCGTGACAACGGCTTCCATTCGTCCCACGACCCGAAAAGGCCGGACGGATAAACCGCCCGGCCTCTCGCTCAGCGACTCAAAGGGAGGGGACGAGTCGCATATCGGCATTGTTGTTAGTTGACAGGTCCGTTGACCAGGCCCTTCATCGTCTGGCCTCCGTTGTCGTGACATTCGCTGCAAAGGTCGACCTGGGCGGCATGGCCCTTATGGCACTCGTTGCAATTCTCGATCGTGCCGTGAAGGGAGTCATGCGGGTTGTAATCGCCCAAATCGTCCGTCAGCTTGGCGAGTTCTTCCCACGTACCGCCGTGACAATCCAGGCACGTCTGGCTATCCATGTAGTACGCGGAAGAAAGCGCAGGCTCTTCACCGACTTCGGAGACGGCAAGGGTCGCCACTTCGGCATTCAGGTCGCCCGTATGACAGCTCGCGCAATCCTGACCCAGCTGGGCATGAAAGCCCGCTTCGCCCTCGCCCGCCTCGACGCTGGCGGCATGCTGGGGGAACTGCTTTTCCAGATCGGACGACGCGGCGGACGATTCGGCCCGCCACGACGAACGACAGCACGGCCACGCTCGCCACGATGGCGAGAAGGGACTTCAAACGATTAGGATTCTTCATTTTCTATACCTCCTCTGCGGCGTTCTGACCGGACACGTATCCGAACGTCACGCAACGGCCGATGGAGGGACCGAAGATGTGACGCGGGTAATTCCCCGAGAAAAATCCGCCCGATGCGCCGCCTGCCGCGTACAGGCCGGGAA
>USLD01000205.1 GCA_900555495.1 uncultured Slackia sp.
ACCCCTTCGAATCGGAAAAATCAAGAAACGCCTCTGCGTCGACGGGCATGCGCAATCCGTCCTCGTCGAACGAACCGCCGAAGAACTCTTCGAATTTCTGTTTGACCGCATCGTTGACGGGAGTCGAAAACCAGACCCATGCCGCCGTCGGTCCGCCTGACTCATTGAAATCGGCGCCCAGCCCCGCCCGCACGGGAGACCCGTCCTTACGCTGAATCATGTAATCATCGATGGCGAAGCACCCCGTGAACACCATGCGCGATGCAACCCCGATGACCGATTCATCTACTGTATTGCCTTGTTCGAAAAACTCGATCTTACACGAATGCGCCGAGGTTTCGGCCTTCGGCTGATCGGCATTCGCCATCGCAGCCATCATCTGCGCGAACATATCTTCTGCGTTCAATTCCACAGCCGCACTCCTTGCTATTCCAAGGCGGGCGAACGCGCCCGTTTTCTTCCTGTTTCTCGATATGAAGCATACTGCATGAACGGGCCTTTTATTCATCAGGACCCGCCGTGGAAACAACGCGGAACCGTCGTCGAATTCGATGGATGGAAGCGAGCCTATCTAGCAAAATCGCGTTAGGCCATTTCCGCTTCGTAGCCCTCTTCGACCACGGCGGACACCAGCGTCTCGTCGGGCACGTCGGCGTCGAGCGACACCACGGCGCGCTTGGCATCCAAATCGACATCGGCGGCGGCCACGCCTTCCACGGCCTCGAGGGCCTTCTTCACGTGGGCCACGCAACGGACGCACATCATGCCTTCCACATGCAGGGTCTTTTCCATCAGAGTTTCCTTTCCTTCGTATTCGCACGCCCCATCGAGCGGCTTTTCTTCTTCTGCGCGCGTGGGCGCTTCGACGACGATCACGCGCACCTCGCCCGCCGGCGCTGCGGAAACAGGCTCCGCAGAAGCATCGGCCGACTCGCTGCGCGGACTCCATCCACGCAGGCGCAAGGCGTTGCCCACCACGCAGACCGAGCTCAAGCTCATGGCGGCCGCCGCGATCATCGGGTTCAGGTTCACGCCCGCCCACGAAAGCGCGCCCGCGGCCACGGGGATGCACACGGCGTTGTAGATGAGCGCCCAGAACAGGTTCTGCTTGATGATTCGCATCGTCGCACGAGAAAGCTTGATGGCGGCGGGCACGTCCAGCAGGTCGCTGCGCATGAGCACCATGTCGGCCGCATCCATGGCGATGTCGGTTCCCGCGCCGATGGCGATGCCCAGGTCGGCGCGCGCCAGCGCCGGCGCGTCGTTGATGCCGTCGCCCACCATGGCCACACGGCCCTCGCCGCGGCGGGCAAGATCGGCCACTTCGCGTTCCTTGTCGGCGGGAAGCACGCCGGCAACCACGCGGCCCACGCCGCAGGCGCGCTGCACCGCGGCCGCCGTGCGTTCGTTGTCGCCCGTGAGCATGACCGTGTCGATGCCCATGGCCGCCAGCTCGCGCACCGCCGCCGCGCTGGTCGGCTTCACCGCGTCGGACAGCGCCACCATGCCGATCGCGCGGCCGTCTTGCGCCACGAACAGCGGCGTGGCGCCGTCGGATGCCGCCGCGTCCGCATGCAGCGCGAACGCCGACGCATCCACGCCCAAAGAACCCATCAGGCGCGCGTTGCCAACGGCGATGCGCGTCTTGCCCGTGCGAGCCACGATGCCGCCGCCTTCGTGCTGGCGAAAATCGTCCGCCGCCGCGAACGAAACGCCGCGCGCACGGGCGCACGCCACCACGGCCTGCGCGAGCGGATGCTCGGAAGGCGCTTCGGCGCAGGCGGCGACCGCAAGCACGTCGTCCGCGCGAACGGAGGCCGCCGCCGCGATCGCGGACACCTCGGGCGCGCCCTGCGTGATCGTGCCCGTCTTATCCAGCACGACGGTCTTCACGTCGTGCGCCGTCTGCAACGCCTCGGCGGTCTTCGCCAGGATGCCCAAACGGGCGCCGCGGCCCGTTCCCACCATGATCGCCGTGGGCGTGGCCAGCCCCAAAGCGCACGGGCAGGAAATGACCAGAACCGACACGGCGTGGGTCAAGGCAACGGAAAGGCCCGCGCCGGAAACCATCCATACGACGAACGTGACCAGCGCGATGGCGATGACCGCGGGAACGAACACGCCGCTGATCTTGTCCGCCAGCTTCTCGATCGGCGCCTTCGAACCGGTGGCCTCATCCACCATGCGTACGATGCCGGCAAGCACGGTATCTTCGCCCACGTGCTCGGCACGCATGACGAACCAGCCCGATTTCACCATAGTGGCGCCCACCACGCGGTCGCCTTCGCGCTTGTCCACGGGAACGCCTTCGCCCGTGACCGCCGATTCGTCGACGCTCGCCGCGCCTTCCGTCACCACGCCGTCCACCGGAACGCGGGCGCCCGTCTTGACCACCACGAAATCGCCCGCCTGCACCTCGGCAAGCGCGACCTCGCGATCGCCGTCGGCCGTGCGCAGCAGCGCCGTCTTAGGCGACAGGTCCATAAGCGACGTGACCGCGTCGGTAGTCTTGCCCTTCGCGCGAGCCTCGAAATATTTGCCCAGAGTGATGAGCGTGAGAATCATGGCCGCCGACTCGAAATACAGGTCCATGTGGTAGCGGGCCACCCGCTCCATATCCCCATGGCCCAGTCCATAGCCCATCTGGTAAATGGCGAACACGCCATAGATAACCGCGGCGATGGAGCCCACGGCGATCAGGGAGTCCATGTTGGGCGCCCGATGCCAGAGCGATTTAAA
>USLD01000206.1 GCA_900555495.1 uncultured Slackia sp.
GGAACCCAGGCGCCGTTTTCCAACATCACGCTCGATTGGACGTGTCCGCCCGACCTGCGCGACGCGCCCGCCATCGTGGGCGGCGAGCCGCAGGATTTCACCTACGGCGATTGCGCGCGCGAGATGGACATGGTGAACAAAGCGTTCATCGAGGTCATGATCGAAGGCGACGCCGAAGGCAGGGGCTTTCAGTACCCCATTCCCACGTATTCGATCACGCGCGATTTCGACTGGAGCGATACCGAGAATAACCGCCTGCTGTTCGAGATGACCTCGAAGTACGGCACGCCGTATTTCAGCAACTACGTGAACTCCGACATGGAGCCTTCCGACGTGCGGTCCATGTGCTGCCGTCTGCGTCTCGATTTGCGCGAGCTGCGTAAAAAATCGGGCGGCTACTTCGGCAGCGGCGAAAGCACGGGCAGCGTGGGCGTGGTCACGGTGAATCTGCCGCGCATCGCATACCTTGCCGCCGACGAAGCCGATTTCTACGCGCGTCTCGACCATATGATGGATATCGCCGCGCGATCGCTCAAGACCAAGCGCACCGTGATTTCCCAGCTGCTCGATGCGGGGCTCTATCCGTACACGAAGCGCTACCTGGGCGGGTTCGACAACCATTTCTCCACGATCGGGCTGGTAGGCATGAACGAGGCCGCGCTCAACGCGAGCTGGCTGCGCTGCGACTTGACCGACCCGCGCGCGCAGGAATTCGCCGCGCAGGTGCTCGACCATATGCGCGATCGTCTGGTGGTGTATCAGGAACGCTACGGGGATTTGTACAACCTGGAGGCCACGCCCGCCGAAAGCACGTCGTATCGTCTGGCCAAGCACGACAAAGAGCAGTTCCCCGGCATCGTGTGCGCGGGCGGGGAGGGAACGCCGTACTATACCAACAGCTCCCATTTGCCGGTGGGTTATACCGACGACGTGTTCAGCGCGCTCGACGTGCAGGACGACCTGCAGACGCGCTACACCTCGGGCACGGTGTTCCATGCCTTCTTGGGCGAGAAGCTGCCCGATTGGCGCGCCGCGGCGCAGCTGGTGCGTGCGATCGCCGAGAACTACCGCCTGCCGTATTACACGCTTTCGCCCACGTATTCGGTATGCCGCACCCATGGCTACCTTGCAGGCGAGCAGCGCGTCTGCCCGCAGTGCGGCGCCGAGACCGAGGTGTACAGCCGCATCACGGGCTACTATCGCCCGTTGAAGAACTGGAACGAAGGCAAGGCGCAGGAATACGCCGACCGTACGGAATACGTGCCCGCCATGCCGCATCCCGCCAAGGGCGAAGCCTCCTTCGCGCCCGATGAAGATGCGCTGCGCAACGCGCGCGCCGACGAGCGCTGCGGCGAAGCCGGCAAAAGCCCTGCGTCCCGTGTCGCCCGCGACGAAGGCGCCCAGGGCGGCCCCGCGGGCACGGCGCCTTCGTTCGGCAAGGCGGCCGAAAACGGCGCGACTCCTTCGGCCGCATGCCCCCTGGCGCCGGGTGCATATCTGATCACCACGGCCGCCTGCCCGAATTGCCGCAGGGTGAAGCCGTTGCTTTCCGCGGCGGGGGTCGCCTATCGCGAGTTGCGCATCGATGAAGACGACCGCGCTCGGGCGCTTGTGGACCGTTTGGAAATCATGGCCGCGCCGACGCTTCTGCGCGTGGGCGCCGATGGTTCGACGGATGTGGCGGCGGGCATGCCGGCGGTCATGGCCGTCCTTGCCTCGTCCGCGCCGAAACGCGTCTGACTCCTGCCGCGCCGCTTGCCGACGGCGGGCGGCGCGAGGCGTGCTCCGACGCGCGTGCGAAGCGCCTTTCGCCGTCGAATAGACGCTTTTGCACGCTAAAGCGTCGCAGGTAAAGATGTAAAAGGACCTGCATTCGTATAATCATGCGCACTTTCCGGCGCGAGGGGTTTCGCGTCGGTGTTTCTCGCGACGACGCGCCTGCGGGCGCACCATCACGAAGGAGCCGCCCATGGATATCGTCGGTGTGATCAATCTGGTGGACAGCTGGGTATGGGGCCCGCTTACCATCGTGATCTTGCTGGGATCGCATGTGTATCTGACCATCCGCACGCGTTTTATTCAGCGCAAGCTTCCTCAGGCCATCAAGCTGTCGGTGACGGCCGACCCCGATGCCGAAGGCGACATCAGCCAGTTCGGTGCGCTGACCACCGCGCTTTCGGCCACGATCGGCACGGGCAACATCATCGGCGTGGCCACCGCGATCATCGCCGGCGGCCCGGGCGCCGTGCTGTGGATGTGGCTCACGGGCGTGTTCGGCATGGCCACCAAGTACTCCGAGGTCTATGCCGCGGTGAAATACCGTGTGAAGGATTCAAACGGCGAAATGCATGGCGGCGCCATGTACGCCTGGCGACGGGCCTTCGTTCGTCCCGACGGCTCCATACCCTGGTGGGCTAAGCTGGGTTCGGTGGCGTTCGCTCTGTTCGCCGGCGTAGCATCGCTGGGCATCGGGTCCGCGGTGCAGTCCAGTTCTATGGCGGGCGTGATCGATTCCAATTTCCCGGGCATTCCCATGTGGGCCTTGGGCCTTGCAATCGTGATCATGGTTTCGATCGTCATCTTCGGCGGCGTGAAGGTCATTTCCCGCGTGTGCGAGAAGCTGGTACCGTTCATGGCCATCGCCTATGTATGGGGCTGTATCGTGATTATCGGCATGAACTGGGAATACGTCTGGCCCGCCATCAAGCTCATCTTCGAATG
>USLD01000207.1 GCA_900555495.1 uncultured Slackia sp.
ATGCCGCGCGCCTCATAGACGCGCATCACGCGCGACAGGTCGTCCCAGCCGCGGGCCGTGACGAACGCCTTGCCGTCGAGCGTGGCCTCGATATGGTAGAAATCGGAGGTCTCCGCATCGAGGTACGCGATGATGGCCGGATGCACGCGCGATGCGAGCGCATAGGCCTTCCATGCCTCGTAATCGGGTTCCACGTCGATGCGCTTGAGGCGGTCCCACGTGGCCACGTCGAAATCGTGCGTGCTGCGGTTGTACTCGGACGGATTGCCGGCCGTGACCACCACCCAACCCTGCGGCACCTGATGGCGGCCGAACACCTTGTACTGCAAAAACTGCAGGATGGCGGGCGTGAGCGTTTCCGAGACGCAGTTGATCTCGTCCAAGAACAGGATGCCTTCCTTCCTACCCGTTTCGGCCATGGCTTCATAGACCGACGCGATGATTTCGCTCATCGTGTATTCGGACACGCTGAACGTCTCGCCCTCGAAGGAGCGCTCGGCGATATACGGCAGGCCGAGGGCGCTTTGGCGCGTATGGTGCGTCATGGAATAGCTCACCAGCCCGATGCCCATCTCGCGCGCCACCTGCTCCATGATGGCGGTCTTGCCCACGCCGGGCGCGCCGATCAGAAACAGCGGACGCTGCCGCTCGATGGGAATGAGATACGAGCCGTTCTCGTCTTTGGCGAGGTAGACCTCGACCGCGCGGGCCACCTCTTCTTTCGCCTGGCGGATATTCATCGCATGCCCTCCTTATCGCCTGTGCGGAATTCCCCGGAACCGATCTTGACGCGCAACGCCCACGGGGGCACGTCGGGTTCTTCGACGTAGGCCTCGTCGGTCAAGACGAACGCCACGTCGTAGCGCGGCTTCGAGCGCGGGTAGGCCCCCTGCCCGTCGGTGAAGTACAGAAGCCCCTTCAAATGCGCCAGCTCGCCCGCGTCCATCAAGTCGTCGATATAGGAGAACACGGGTCGGAAATCCGTGCCGCCGAGGCCTTTGATTTCGAGGCCGTCGGCCCAGGCGCGCGCGTCGGCACGGCTCCTGATGCGAGCGACGTCTTGGATCTGCGCGTCGCATTGGATCAGATACAGATTGAGCGCGTCCGAGAACATGCCCGCGTCCTCCAGGATGTCGCAGGTGCGCTCAACGAACGCGGCCACCGTGTCGCCCTTCGTCGAAGCCGACGTGTCGATCGCGATCACGAAATCGCGGATGCGGCCGTCGTCGGCGTACTCGAGCGGCTCGACCAGGGGCATGTTGCCGTAGCGCTGCAGCCCGTAGCAGTAATAGACGTAGTCGAACTCCTCGTCGTTGACGGCCATCTGCTCGTCGCGCGACACGAAACGGCGCAGGAATTCCCCGTAGTCCACCTTGTCGACGTTGGAACGCTTGAGCGCCATGGAGAACTCGCCGCCGAACGCGCCCCAGAGCTGGGAGAAGTCATCGAGCGCCACGTCGGCGCGCAGCGATATCTCGCGCCAGCGCGTCTGCATGGCCTCGTTGAACGAATCGGTCGGCAAAGGACGCGTGCGCTGCTGCGGCTCGGGCTTGCCCATCGCGGCGACGTCGGGAGACGGAACGCCGCCGGCGCCGTAGCACGACTCGGCCGCCTCGAGCGCGTCCACGCGGGCCGCCGAGGCGTAGGACAGCATCATCGACGCCAGCGCGTCGTCGGCGAACTCGGGCGCAGCGTCGCCCGGATCGCGCATACCTTCGTCGGGGGCCTCGTCGCGGACGTCGTCGCCGTCGTCGCGCGCATCCTTGCCGCCTGCGTTCGCGCGGGCGGCGCCGTCGGCTTCAGGCTGCGGAAACAGCCCGTCGGAGCCGCCTTCCGCCGCGGGCTGCGCATCGCGAGCAGCCGTGCCGCGCACCCACAGCGCATGGTCGTCGACGAAAAAAGCGCGGCGCAAGTCGATCGCCTCATCGTCGGAAACGCCCTCGTCGACCAGCCGATAATAAAGCGACTCGGCCGTGACGAACGGCATGCCGGCGCACACGCGCGCGCAGATCGGCTCCTGCTGCGCGACCCGGCGGCATGCGATTTCGGAAAGGCCCAGGTCGTTCATGCAGCTTTCCACCGCCATATCGCAGGCCAGGTCCCACAGCGCGGGACGAAACGCCGCGTTGGAGAACGGATGGCGGAACAGGCAGTGCATCGTCATATGCAAGACGTCGCGCGAAAGGCGCGCAGGCTCTTCGGAGAACGCGCGCACCGTGCGCTCGGGGTCGTAATAGATCGCCGCGCCATCGGTCGCGAACAACGAGCCGGGCGCAGGCGCGCACTCGAGCCGCGATATCGCCGGCTCGAGGAACCGCAACGCCACCAGCAGCGTTTCCTTCGCATAATCGAGCAGCTCGCAGGAAAGCTCCGCGCAGCGGCCGTCCGCCGCGCTCCGCTCTTCGACGCGATCGAGCGCGTCGTCGTGTTTGCCAAGCGCCATACCCGCCGCCCTTCTCGTGAAACGACCTTGTCGAGGGCATCATAGCGCAACGGCGCATCGCAGAAGAGCACGGCGGCGAAGGCCCCGAAACGTCACGGGTGCGCTACCATGGTCGCGTCCGGCATTCGCCTGCATCCGTGCATAGGGAGGATCATATGAACGACGCCGTGCGCGAAGCGCTTTCCGACAT
>USLD01000208.1 GCA_900555495.1 uncultured Slackia sp.
CCTGCCAAGGTGTTCGGCGAGGGCCTCGAGGTCATTTGCCGCCACAAGGCCGTGGGTTCGTTCTACCGCCGCTACAAGCAGTACGTCGAAGAAGGCGCCGACCTGCCCGCCTACGTCGAGACCACCTTCAAGAACGACGAGCTGGGCGACCCGCTGGTCACCAAGGACGGCCTGGTGGTCCTGGGCGTCATGACCGCCGAGCAGTACGACCAGCTCAAGGACATGACCCAGAAGATCACCCAGATCGTCGCCGACGACCTGAAGGAGAAGGGCCTCGTGCTCTATGACATCAAGTTCGAGTTCGGCTACGACGCCAACGGCGACGTCATCCTGATCGACGAGATCGCCTCCGGCAACATGCGCGTCTACAAGGACGGCGAGTACATCGACCCGATGACGCTCTCCGAGCTGTTCTTCGCCTAAGCGAAACCTCATCCCGAAAAACGACGAAGCCCGTTCCATCATGGAGCGGGCTTCGTTTTTTCGCGCGCACGAAAAAACGGGCGGCCGAAACGGAGACGCTCCGCCCCGACCGCCCGCTCAGACGATAGGATTCGATCGCGCCGCAGCCGCTTACGCGCGCAGCGTCACGCCCTCGGGAAGCTCGATGCTCGCAAGGTCGAACTCGTCTTCTTCCGGCGCCTCTTCCACTACGGGAGCCTCCTCGACCACGGGAGCGGCGAAAGCGGCGTCGAACGCGTCGAGATGCGCGCGAGGAACGGCGAACACCACGCGGCCGATGACGCCGGGGTGGGTGTCGATCCATGCTTTGAACAATCCGATGACCTGCGACGATTCGTAACCCAAACGCCCGCAGGCGAAGGCGTTGCACACAAGCGTCTCGCATTCATTTGCAGCAGCGATGCGCATGATCGCTTCGATACGGTCCTCGAGCGCCGCATCGCATTCGCGCTCGCTGCGATGGTTCTCAAGCGCCTTGACGCGCATGGGCTCGGCCACCGCCATCACGTCAGCCGTGCGCATGGAGCCGTCGTGCGGAAACACCACGCCTGGCACATACGCGACGCGGTCGGTGAACAGGCCGCCTCGGCGGTAGTCGCGATTCTGCTTGTGGTAAGCGTCCTCGACGCCGCACAGGATCTGGTAGAGGTTGCTTTCGGAACACAGGATCTGCTCGGGGCCGAACGCGCCGTCTTCGTAAGCGCCGCCCGGACGGGCGAACGACGCCGGATCCACCACGACGGTCTTGCCGGACGCATGGCGGTACATGGCCATGGGCTCGAACGCGCCGGTCACGATGGTCTCAGTGGCGTCGAACGACGGCTCGGGCACCGGCAGCTCGCGGCCCTGGCCCTCTTCGTAGATGACGGTCGCCTCGACGGACGCCTGCGTCTCCTTGCCCAAAGCGCCCTTCATCAACGCGCTGTGCTTGGAAGCCTCGATCTTGCGCTCTTCGCGATCGGCCATATATCCTCCTCTTCGCTTTCCCAACTTCGCAATCCATAATAGCGAACGAAATAGAAGACCACGACGGTACGCATCGGCAAAAGCCGCTCGTCTTAACCAGAAATATACGTTTTGCAGATCGCCGCCACGGGCGAATGCACTCCGTCCTCATTGACGGCCCTCACCATCATTGCAACATCACCGGGCTCCAAAGGCGTCCACGAAAACGACCACGTGGTGATTTTACCCGGTACCGACTGGGGAGTTTCGTAAAAGCTCCACGATACGCCGCCGTCGACGGAAAACTCAATGCCCGAGATCGCTCTGTCGAAATCATCCGCCCATCCCTCTATTCTCAACGGAAGCCCCACGCACCCCTCGCAATCGCATACCGCCGAAACGTTGGGCCTGTTCTGGTAATCACGACCATCATCGACGAAATCGGGCAAAACCGGCTCTTCCTGCTCTGACAAGAACTCGATTCGCACAATATCCCTCAAAAAGTACTTTGCTGGCAGACCTGGAATCCAGAGCTGGTTCGCGCCGCCCATCACGCCCGCAACGTCTTCCCCGTTGACCTTGTTGACGACAATGGCCCCGCGCTCGATCAGCATCTTGAGAGAGAACCTCTCTTCTCGCCCGTCCGCACAGGTGAACAAGACAACGTTTTTCTTCATCCGAATCCTCCTCATCAAGGCCCCCTGCATAAAAGGCCGCGACCCGAAGCCGGGCCACGGCCTTGTGAGAGACCCGGGATATTCCCCGGGTCGCATCGGTTTTCGACGCCACAATTTAGTCGACAACCCAGCCTTCGGGCACAACGGCGTTATCGTGGCATTTCGCGCAAAACATAACCGAAGCCCTATGGGCCTTATGGCATTCACTACATTGCAGTTCTCCGTGCTGCGTCGAATCATGGGGATTGATTTCGTATTCGGCGGTCTTTGAAACAAGGCCTTCGCAGCCATATCCATGGCAATCCTCATTCATACAGAATGAATCGGAAGGCGCTCCCCTCGCCTCGACAAGGTCTTCCAGAGAGGTCTCGTCGAGCGGGAATTTGTAATTGCCTGCAATCCAGCCGACGCCTTCGGCGATCTGCTCGGTCAGCGTAGGCACGTGACATTCAAGACACGTGGTGCCACTGGCCTGCCTATGCGATACCGCAAGCATCGATGACGTGTTTTC
>USLD01000209.1 GCA_900555495.1 uncultured Slackia sp.
TGAGCTACACCATCGAGCTGTCCACCATGCCCGAGGACCACATCGGCACCGTGGAGCAGTGGGAGCACAACCAGGACATCCTGAAAGAGGCTATCACCGAGATGGGCAAGGACTTTGAGGTCAACGAGGGCGACGGCGCTTTCTACGGCCCCAAGATCGACTTCCATCTGGACGATTCGCTGGGTCGCACGTGGCAGTGCGGCACGGTGCAGCTCGACTTCCAGATGCCTTTGAACTTCGACCTCGAGTACACCGACGCTGACGGCGAGAAGAAGCGACCGATCATGCTGCATCGCGTGTGCTTCGGCTCCATCGAGCGCTTCATCGGCATCCTGATCGAGCATTTCGCCGGCAAGTTCCCCACGTGGCTTGCGCCTATGCAGGTGAAGGTCCTCCCGGTTTCCGAGAAGAGCCGCGCCTACGCCCATACCGTCGCCGACAAGCTTGAGGCGGCCGGCGTGCGCGTGGTGGTCGACGATCGTGATGAGAAGATCGGCTACAAGATCCGCGAAGCCCGCAGCATCGACCGCGTGCCGTACATGCTCATCCTCGGCGAGAAAGAGGCCGAAGAGGGCAATATCTCCGTGCGCGACCGTTCCAACGAGACGGTGCAGAAGTCGGTGGACGAGTTTATCGCCGAGATCACCGAAAAGATCCGCACGCGCGCATAAACGCACGGGCGGCGTTTCATCAGAAGCGACCGAAAGAAAGCGGCGGGGCCGAAGGGGCTCGCCGCTTTCGGCTTATCGGGGTCCATGCTCCGTCGGTCCATTCGAAGGGCGGCCGGAGCCGCCGGGCGTGAAGGGAGGGAGGCGTGGCTTCCGGGACATACGATTTGCATGCGCTGGTTCTGCGCAAGACCAAGCTCGGGGAATCCGACCTCATCGTGACGCTTCTCGCCGAAGACGGCAGGGAAGTGCGTGCTGTCGTGAAGGGCGGACGCAAGCCCTCGTCGCCCTTTTCCTCGCGGCTCGATATCTTTTGCGAAGTCGATCTGCTCATGGCTCGCGGCAAAAGTCTCGACATCGTCAAGGAGGCGCGCCTGCTCGATGCGCACCGGGGACTGACGTCGGATATGGAGCACGCCGCCGCCGCTGCTCCGATGGCCGACTTGGCGTCGCGCCTGTGTCAGCCGGGTCTGGAGTCGCCGAAACTGTTCGCGCTTTCGTCGTCGGCGTTCTCCCATGCCGAACAGGCCTGCGCTCCGACCGCCGTAGCCGTGTGCGCGGCCTATATGTTGAAGGCTTTTTCGTTCGCGGGGTTTCGTCCCAGCCTGCGCCATTGCGTCGCATGCGGCGCCCCGCTTGCCTTCGATGCTCCTTCCCAAGATCGCACCCAGGTCACGTTCTCGGTGGCGGAAGGGGGAGCGGTATGCGGGTCGTGCCTCGTTTTCTCCGATACCGAGCGCATTCCCGTGGAGGTGCTTTCGTGGGCTGATTTCCTGCTCATGTCGACCTTCGACACCGTCGTCGAGAGCAACCCTCCCGTGCGCGTTTCCTTCGAGGTGCTCCATCTGTGCCAGTCGTGGGCGCGCGAGCATGTGGGCTCGCGCCTCAAGTCGTTGGAATTCCTGTTCGTCTCGGGCATATTCTGACGTTACGATGCTTCGTATCGCCGTGGCTGTGTTCCTTTGCGTTTTTCATGCCGACCGTCCGATCGCTTCGCGCTTTTCGCGCTTGCGACGCTAGGATAGGGGTATGGAAAAAATAGCAATCATCTGCGTCGGAAATCGCCTCATGCTCGATGACGGAATCGGGCCTGCCGTTTTCGACGAACTCACCGAAAAGTATTCGTTTCCCGAGCATGTGTCGCTCTTCGACGCCGGGTGCATGACGATGGACCTGCTTCCCGTCGTACGCGATCACGATTTCTTGATCGTGGTCGATGCGGTCGATGGCACGGGCGAAAAGCCAGGGACGGTTTTTCGCTTCGCGCCGGAAGACATCGCAGGCCATCCGGTCATGCAGTCGCTGCACGACTTGCGCGTCATCGACCTTCTGAACGCCGCGTCGCTTCTGGGTTACGAGGCCCGGGGCATCTGCTTCGGCATCCAGGTCGAGAACATGACGCCCGCCACGATCACCGAGGGACTGACGCCCGACGTCTACGAGGCGCTGCCGCTCGCGGTCGATTCCGTGCTTGCCGAGCTCGTGCGTCGCGGCGTGAGCTTTTCGAATGCGGATGGCACGCCGTTCGTACCTCCGACGCAGCGGGCCGAGCTTGCGAGCGCCCCGTGCGTCGCATGCTCCGTCGACGAAGTCGATTTCTCTGTGCGCACGAACGAATAGGCGCCGTGCGGCACATGCGGGCGATCTGCGCCTGAGATTTCCGATAGATATCCATGCGCCCCGGTTTCCGCGCAATGCGGCGCACGGGGATTTTTCGACCGATAGGGACCATGCCCATGAGCAAGAAGCAAGCGAAGAAGGAAGCGGCCGCTCGTGCCGACGAAGAACGCGAGCGCATGAAGCGCGAGCTTATGGATGGAGTGCCGCGATTGAATATCGGCGCGTTGTTCCTGCCCCCTATCTGGGGTCCCGCGCACGGCTTGTGGGTGGCGATCGTGTTCTATCCTCTGTGGCTC
>USLD01000210.1 GCA_900555495.1 uncultured Slackia sp.
GACCATCACGACCACGAGGAGCATGACCACCATCACGATCACGATGAACACGCGCGGCAAGGACGTGATGCTTGCGGTGTTGTTCATTCCCCTGATGTTTCCGCTTTTGTGGGCATGCGTGTCGGCCACGACGGTCGTGATGTGCGGCTCCGACGGATTCATGGAAACCTTCACCACGTCCATGGCTCTCGCGGGCGGATACGATGTGGTGATGATTCTGCTGTCATGGGTGCTCTACGACTTCGTGGTTTCGGCGTAGGCCGGATCCGCGCGATTCGCCGTGCGGCATGCGGCGCGGTCCATGCGACGGGCCGTGCCTCGAAAAGCGTCAGTAGCCGTTTGCGAACGGCATGGATGAAAGGATTTGTCGGATGGCCAATGAAAAAACGGCCGGCGAGCCGCGGGTGGGCGGGCGTCTCGACGCCATAGCGCCGTGGGCGATCGCCATCGGCGCTATCCTGGCGACGATCGGCTTCGTGGTGAACTTCACCGTGGCCCCGCTCGTCAACGGCGCCACGGTCAGCGAGCCCGCGTTGATCGGCGGAACGCTGGTGGGCAATAAGCTCCTGCTCTCCCAAAAGATCTTCTACTGGCATATGCCGGTGGCGCTGGTGAGCTTCGTCGCGCTTGCGTTCACCGCGTATTACAGCGTTCGCTTCCTGATGACCAAACGCTATTGCTTCGATATCCGTGCGAAGCTCGCGACCGAGATCGCCCTCGTGTTCGTGCTCTGCACGATGGTGACGGGCGAGATGTGGGAGCGTTTCGAGTGGGGCGTATGGTGGACGTGGGAGCCGCGTCTGACCACGTACTTCATTTTGATGCTCATGATCTTCGGCTACTTCATCCTTCGCAACGCGGTCGAAGACACCGAGCGCCGCGCCGTGTACTCGAGCGTGTTCGGCATCCTGATCTTCGTCGATGTGCCGATCTGCTTCCTGATCACGCGCCTGATTCCTTCCGGAGTGCATCCGGTGATCTTCCGCACCGATTCGGGGCTTTCTCCCGAAATGCTGCTGCCGTTGCTGCTGTCGCTGTTCGGGTTCCTGCTTGTCGCATTCGGTTTGTATCGCTTGCGCCTGCGCGCCCAGCTTATGGAAGACACGCTTGTCCGTATCCAGGATAAATTGGAGGATTAACCATGGATCCCGTTTTGGCTGAAATCTATTCGACCGTGCTCGGCGCGGCCCCCTTCGTAATCGCCGGCTACGCGCTTTTGTTCCTGGTGCTGTGCGGCTACGTCGTATTCATCACCACGAAGCTCAAGCGCACCGAGAAGAAGCTCGCCGCGCTCGAAGAGCATGTGGACGAGCTGAAATAGCCTCGTCCATCGGTATCGCAACGTATTCGTCGAAGGCCGCCTACGGAAAAGGCGGCCTTCGACGTTTCGTGGTTACCGGGCGAAAACTCGCCGTGTTCGGCGGCGCGGCTTGCAGGCAGATAGTAGAATACTGTCCGTCATGCATACAAAACATCGTTTTCGCCGTCCGTCGAGCGCCGCGGAAGCCCTTTTCGGGCCGTCGCGGCTTCCCGGGCCGCATCGTGCGAAGGCGCGCCGAAAGACAGGAGATATCCGCATGAAGGCATTGATTCCCGCCGCCGGCATGGGCACCCGCTTCCTTCCCGCTACGAAGGCCCAGCCGAAAGAAATGCTGCTGGTCGTCGACCGTCCCGCCATCCAATACGTGGTTGAAGAGGGCCTGGCGTCGGGCGCCGACGAGGTGGTCATCATCAATAGCCGCGATAAGAAGTCGATCGAGAAGCACTTCACGCCCGACCCCGAGCTCGAAGCCACGCTGCGCGCCAAGGGCAAAGACGCCTTCGCGGACGCCGTGAAGCATGCGGGCGAGCTCAACGTGTCCTACGTCTATCAGGACGAGCCTCTGGGCCTGGGCCATGCGATCCACTGCGCTGCCGACGCCTGCCAGGGCGAGCCGTTCTTCGTGCTGTTGGGCGACGTGCTCGTCCCCGACAACGCCATCTGCCCCAAGATGCTTGAAATCTCCGAAGCCCATGGCGGCGCATCCGTGATCGCCGTGCTTCCCGTTCCCGACGATCAGGTGAGCCGTTTCGGCATCATCGCGGGTTCCGAGGTCGAAGAAGGCGTGTGGAAGGTCGACGGTTTGGTCGAAAAACCCAAGCTGGAAGACGCTCCGTCCAACCTGTCGGTGTTCGGCCGCTATTTGCTGAGCCCGCGTGTCATGGAGCTTCTCGCGGACGTGCAGCCCGGCGTCGGCGGCGAGATCCAACTCACCGACGCGCTCGATGCGGTGTTGCGCGAAGAGGAGATGTACGCGCTCGTCATTTCCGAGGAGGACGGTTTCGATACGGGCACCGTCGAAAGCTGGTTGGCCGCGAACAACGCGCTGTACGCGCGCAAGCAGGCCGCTCAGGCGTAGGACGAAGCGCCCGCGGCGCATTCGGATAGGATGGAAGAAGGGAAGAACGTGACTTTCAATGCATTTTCGGGAGCGGCAGGACAGGACTTTTCCGACCTGCTGAGAAGCACGGCGCAGCCTGCGCGTCCTCGAGGCGGCGTTCCTGCTGCAGCGGCCGGCTTTTCCGCCGAAGAGCTCGA
>USLD01000211.1 GCA_900555495.1 uncultured Slackia sp.
GTTGGCCTCGCAGCAACCGATGCAGGGGGCGCCTGCCTCGACGCACCAGCTGCGACGATGGTTGTAGCGAACGACGCCGCAGTTGGCCTTGGTCTGAGGACCGCGGCAACCCAGCGGATAGAGGCAGTAGCCCTTGGCCTCTTCCGGCGAACCGAACTGATAGACGAACTCGCCATTCTCGAAGTGGCCGCGACGCTGGCAGTTGTCATGCACGGTCTGGCCGAAGATCTGAACGGGCTTGTTCTCGGCGTTGAGCTCGGGGAGCTTGTCCAGCAGCAGAACGTCGATCAGGATGGCGCAGAGCCACTCGGGGTTCGGCGGGCAACCGGGGATGTTGATGACGGGGGTCTCGATACCCTGCTGCTCGAGGAACATCTGCACGCCTTCGGCATTGGACGGGTTGGGGTGAGCCGCCATCCAGCCGCCGTTGACGGCGCACGAGCCCAAAGCGACGACCGCGTTGGCATGCTCGGCGGCCTCGATCAGATGCTCGTTGCCGGTCTTGCCGGCGATGCGCAGGGCGTTGCCGCCCCAGCCGTTCAGCACGGCGCCCTCGTAAACGAGGATATAATTGCCGGCCTTGATGGTCTGCTCCTTGGCCTCCTCCATGGACCAGCCCGCAGCGGCGCTCAGAGTTTCGCTGTAATTCAGCGAAATCATCTCGAGCACGACGGAAGCGGCATCGGGAGCGTCGAGCTGAGCGAACGCCTCCGTGCAACCCGTGCAGGAAGCACCCTCGATCCAAATGACGGGGTACAGATCGCCCTGGCTTGCTCCGATGACGGACTCTTCGAGCGCTTGAGCCACGCGGGGCGCGGCGGCCTCGCCCAGGCCCACCATGACCGCGAGCGTTCCACACAGTTTCATGAAGCTACGACGCGAGACTCCTCGCGAATCGAGCATACCCTGAAACTCTGAGACAGTGGCTTCGTTGTCCATACATACACCTCCTATTAGATGTGTCGAAAATACTGACAGGCGGCATTATCCGCGAACTGTTGCCATCCTGACACCAAAAAATAGCATTTATGCAAAATTCCTGTTCAAAGGCATAAAAATGTTACGAAACCATGATGCTGTAGCAACTTGATATTACATTACTAGAACTTGGTAACATACCCCAGGTCAAAGACGCATATGACATGTCTATCACCCAATAAAGGTGATACGTGTAAAACGAAGTATGCGCTAAAAAAAGCAATTGGCCGCGCACTCGTGTCAAATGGGCGATACAAAATTATGCATATGCGTAAAAGAAGGGAGCCGTATCTATAGATACGGCTCCCTTCAAGGCGTATAACGCGCGAATCGTCATCTTATCGAGACGATACGCATGCCCTAGTAGTTCTCGGCGCGAATCTCGAAATGGGCTCGCGGGTGATTGCACACCGGGCAGACTTCGGGCGCTTCCGTTCCGATGTGGATATGGCCGCAGTTATTGCACTTCCATGCGTGCACTTCGCCGCGCTTGAAGACCTCGCCGGCATTGATGCGCTCGATCAGCTTGCGATAACGAGCCTCATGCTCCTTTTCGACCGCCGCCACGCCATCGAAAAGACGGGCAAGTTCGTCGAAGCCCTCTTCACGAGCGGTCGCGGCGAATTCGGCGTACATGTCGGTCCATTCGTAATTCTCGCCCGACGCCGCGTCGGCAAGGTTTTCGAGCGTCGAAGGAATCGACCCGCCATGCAAGGCCTTGAACCAAAGCTTTGCATGCTCGGATTCGTTCTTAGCCGTTTCGGCGAAAATGTTCTGGATTTGGACGTAACCGTCTTTTTTCGCCTGCGATGCATAATACAGATACTTGGTGTGGGCCTGAGATTCGCCGGCGAATGCCGCCATGAGGTTCTTCTCGGTTTTGCTTCCCTTCAATTCCATGGAATCTCCCCTTTCCACGAAGACGATCGCGCGGCATATTTGCGCACGAAAGCGCCGCACGGCATGCGGCGCCTTCGTCAAGAATATCATGCCGCCCCCATACATGCACAAAACGACACAGAACGAAGAATTCGAGCCCTACGCCCTCCAACGTCCGTCCGTCTGAGAAAAGAATCCCTCGCGGGACAAATCGGCCATGATCGAACGATAATCCGCGACGGAAACGCGGTCTCGCCCGGCGCGCAATTCCTCGGCATCCAGCCGAGCGAGAAGCTCTTCGTCGGCAATGTCGGGACACGACATGACCTCGCGCACGATCCAGGCGCGCTTTTGGCGGCGTGAGCCTTCGAAAGCGCTCTGACGCGTATAGGAAGCGGAACGCCTCGTTGGGTTGACCTGGGTCTTTTTAAGATACGAACCCACATCGAGCAACGCGTAATACCAACCGCGCACGTCATCGGAAGGACACGCCGCCTCAACGAGCGGGCGTATCTGCTTGTCAGTCACACGCTCGGCATGAGGAAAGAACTCATGGATGAACACCGCACGCACGTTCGTCTCTATATATATGCAAGGAACGTCGCGCGAAAACGCCGTGATCCCCGCCGCCGTGGCCTCTCCGATTCCCGGCAGCTTGCAAAGCTCGTCGACGCCTACGGGAAGCGCGCCGCCGAATTCGGATGCGCAGATATC
>USLD01000212.1 GCA_900555495.1 uncultured Slackia sp.
TCAGACGGTTCCTGTGATCTTCCCATGGAGCTGACCAAAGAAAAAGACATTACGGTAGTTCCCTTTTATGTATCTTTTGAAGAGGGGAAATACCAGAAGGAAATGATAGAGATCGGTGTCCGTGAGTTCTATCAGGAAATGGTGGATCACCCGGATGTATATCCGAAGTCTTCCATGCCTTCCGTGCAGGATTATGTAGATGCATTTCTTCCTTTTGTCAAGGCGGGAGCTCCCGGCATGGCCAACCGGCTCTACGAGTATGTGGTAGAGAAATGCAAAGGTTATGTAAACCGAGTGGAGCACGGCGAGTTCGGCGCCGACATGAAGGTCGAGCTCGTCAACGACGGTCCCTTCACCATCTGGCTCGACACCGACACCCTGTAAACCCGGCCGACGGCGCGATTCATAACGCGCCGGCAACGGATAGGCGCGCTACGCAACGGGAGGGAAACAAACCCTTCGCCCGGCCGCGCCGTTCTGTCACGATGGCGCCCGGAAGGCGCAGGCCTTCCCCGCGCGCCGCCCGGCGCCGGCCACCACCCGAGAGGAATACCATGAAAAGCATCCGTTTCTGGGGCGTGATCATCGGAGCCGCGGCTCTTGTCGCCGTCGGCTTCCTCGGAGCCAAGCTGCTCGACCGCGCCGCCGAACCTTCGGTCACGATGAGCGCCGACACGGTGGCCGAGCAGCTCGTCGAATGCAGCGAGCTGGCCACGATGAAGCTCGAGTACCGAGGACTCGTCACCTACGAGGAAGGCGAGCTTCCCCTTCTGACGAAGAAAGCCTTCACCATGATCTACGATGCCGACGTGCGCGCGGGCGTCGACCTGTCCCAGGCGACGGTCGAGGTCGCAGGCTCTTCCGTGAAGGTGTCGCTTCCCGCGGCCACCGTCCAAAGCATCGCGATCGACCCCGATTCCCTGCAGTTCTACGACCAGCGATACGCGCTGCTGAACTGGCAGGACCGCGACGACACCGCCAAGGCGCTCCAGATGGCGCAAGACGACGCCGAGGAGAAAGTCGACCACACGGCCATGATCGGCGACGCGCAGAAGCAGGCCGAGACCATCGTCGAAACCATGCTTCTGCCCTTCACCGAAGACGGCGACTACACCGTCGAAGTAAGCTTCCGCGAACCGGTCGAGCAGACGGACGCGGCATAGCGAAAACGAGGCGTCCGCCGCCTGAGCGCGCGGGCGCATCCGTGGGAAAGGAGTATCCATGATCGTCACCACCACCCAATCCGTCGAGGGATATCGCATCACCGGCTACTACGGCATCGTCTTCGGCGAAGTCGTCACCGGCGTCAACTTCCTGCGCGACATCGGCGCAGGGCTGCGCAACGTATTCGGCGGCCGTTCGAGCGGATACGAAAACGAGCTCGAGCAGGCACGCACCAAGGCGTTGCACGAAATGGAAGAGCGCGCGGCCCGCATGGGGGCGCACGCCGTCGTAGGCGTCGACCTCGACTACGAGGTACTCGGCGAAGGCGACATGCTGATGGTCACGGCAAGCGGCACCGCCGTCACCGTCGAGGCCCTGTAAACGCGAAGAAGGGGGTGGGAGCTTGCGCTTCCACCCCCTTCTTTATCTTAAACGGCCAGCTGTCGCGTATACCTTCGATCCGTTACGCCTGCTCGGCTGCGGCGACGGACTTCTTCAGAATGACAAGCGTCCACACCAGGCACACGCCGAGCACGATGTGGCTCAGACCCGCGATGCCGGAGATAGCGGCGTCGGCGCCGGAAGGCAGGGCCGTTCCGAGGACCTCGAACACGCCGCGCACGAGCATCATGACGACGGCGGCATTCAGGCCGACCTGATAGCCGATGAGGACCTTGTTCAGGCCCTTCTTCTCGCCGCCGAACACGCGGGTGAAGATCGTCAGCGCCAGGAAGAACAGCACGCCGAGGATCATGTAGTGCGGATGGATGACGCCGAGGGCCGTGGTGCCGTCGAAGCCGTTGATCTTGGTGAACTCGCGAAAGAACACGCCGCCGGCAAGCGCCAGCACGGCATAGACGATCGCGCAATTCATATATTTCTTCATGGGACTCCCTTCTTTCGCAGGCGCTCCTGCACGCCTGCCGCTTTCTTCGCTCAGTATAACAATTAGTGAACACCGTTCAGATTTTTTGCATAACCTCCCGACAATCAGGTCTGCCCCGCTATCCCCCATACGAAAAAAACCGCCCGGATTCGGGCGGTTTCGGCATCGGTTTTAAAGAATGCGCTAATAGACCATTCCCATGGCTTCCTGCACTTCGGCAAGCGTCTGGTTCGCGATCTCGTTGGCGCGCTTATTACCCTCGTGCAGCACGTCCTTGACGTAATCGAGGTCTTTCTCGAAGGCGGCGCGGCGCTCGCGAATGGGAGCAAAGTACTCGTTGACCGCCTCGGTCACGTATTTCTTCAGCGCGCCCGATCCGCCCATGCCGATTTCCTCGGCGATTTCAACCTCGTCGCGGCCGGTGCAGATGGCGGCCGTGGAGATGAGGCCCGAAACGCCGGGACGATTCTCGGGATCGAACGTGATCATGCGCTCGGAGTCGGTCTGGCTCTTCTTGATGC
>USLD01000213.1 GCA_900555495.1 uncultured Slackia sp.
GTATGAAAAATATTGCGACCCGGAGAAAATTGCACTATAATAGAGCAAGACTGCCATGGCAAGCTGTCATGGCATATACCAGGAGGAACCTATGAGAGCAAAGAGATGGAGCGCACTGCTTCTTAGCGGTGTTATGGCAGCATCCATGTTAACAGGACGTGGAATGAATAAAAATGAGACAGTGGCAACTTTTGATGAGACGGAAGTGCCGCTTGGAGTAGCAAATTTTGCAGCGAGATTTCTGCAGGCAACATATGATGATTTTTATGTGGCATATTTTGGCGAAGACGTATGGTCATCCGATCTGTACAACAACGGCACCACGATGCAGGACAATATCAAGGACAGCGTGATGCAGTCACTGTTCGATATGTATACACTGGAAGCGCACATGGCAGAGTACGATGTGGAGCTGACGGAGGATGACAAGGCGGAGATCGCAGACACAGCGGCTGCGTTTATTGCAGACAACAGCAAGGATGCATTGGATGCACTTGGTGCAGATGAAGAGACTGTGGAGCGTTATCTGACACTGGCGACGATCCAGAACCGGATGCACACGGCGATCATTGCGGATGCCTTGAAACGCTTGCGCCCTACCTTGCGGGCGACGTGCTGCTCGCCGACGGCGCCTTTTCGTGCGGGTGCGACGATTGCCGCGCGCTCGTGGGCACGGCGTGCGATGTCGCGGGCCCCGGGCATGCGAGGGCTTTGCGTGCGGGCGATACGGTCCGGGTCGGGAAGTTCTCGTGTACGGCGGTATGGCCGTACGAGTTCGAGGAAGAGGGCGGAAACGCCGACAGCCTGTGTCTGCTCGTTGGCTACGACATGCAGGGCGACGGCGAACCCGAGGCGAGCGTCCTTCTGACCGGCGACGCCGAGGCGCGCCAGATACGCGAGATGCTCGACCGTGCGGGCATCGAGCGCGTCGACGTGCTGAAAGCGGGGCATCACGGCAGCAAGGCGGGCGTCGACGAAGGCTTCGCGCGCAGGGTCGGGTCGAAGATCGCACTCGTGAGCGTCGGCGAGAACAATCGCTACGGCCATCCGTCGTCCGAGGCGCTCGAGGAATTCGCCCGCGGCGGCATGGACGTTTTCAGAACGGACGAGCAAGGGGACGTTGCATGCTGCTTCGAAGGCGACGCGATAGAGGTATTCGTACAGAAAGGATGACGGTCGGGCTCTCGCCGCCACGATGCGCTACACTGGGCCCATGGCTGAAAAAGACGCACTGCTCAGTGCATACCTCATCAACGGAGAAGACGAACTCAAGCGCGAAACCGTGCTCAAACGTCTGCGCGCCCGTATCGCCAAGCTCGGCGACATCGATTTCAACTGCGATTCGTTCGACGGAGAAACCGCGTCGGGCGGCGATATCGTCTCGGCGTGCAACACCATGCCGTTCGCAAGCGACGTGCGTCTCGTCGTCGTTTCTTCGGCCGACGCGCTCAAAAAGGCGGACGCCGAAGCCGTCACGGCGTATCTCGCGTCGCCGTCGCCGACTACGGTCTTGTGCCTCGTCGCTCGCAAGCTCGCGAAGAATACCAGGCTCTATAAAGCGGTCGCCTCCGTGGGTCCGCGCGCGGTGATCGATTGCGCGCCCGTCAAGAAATACGAACTCGCGCGCAACGTGCGGGGCATGGCCGTGACGCACGGCATCACGATGGACGACGCCGCCGCGCAGCGTCTGGTCGACCTGGTGGGCGAAAACACCGTCCGCATCGACGCCGAGCTGAAAAAGCTTGCTGTGGCGCACGGGCCGGGAGGCAGGCCGCTCGGTTCCGCCGAGGTCGACGCCATGGTGGCGCGCACCGCCGAGGTGAAGCCGTGGGAATTCACGGACGCCTTCGCCGCCCGCGATATCGCGAAGTGCGTGAGCCTGCTGCCGAAGATGGAGTCGACTTCCCCCTACGCGTTGATCGGCATGTGCACGACGCGCGTTCGAGAGTTGATATGCTCCCATGCGCTTGCTGCGCGCGGACAAAGCGGCGCGAAACCTCTCGCGGCGCATCTGAAGGTTCCCGAATGGCGCGTGAAGAATCACGGCACATGGGCGCGCCGATGGAAGGCCGCCGAGCTGAGGGGTGCATTATCCTCGGCGCGCGATTGCGAGCAGGCTATGAAAAGCGGCTCCGATGCCGATGAAGCGTTCCTCGAATGGATGCTGGGGGTGCTGCGTTCCTGACGCCGTCCCGAGCATTCGATATGGGATATGGAAGAACGCATTTTTCTCTTGACGAGTACCTGATGGCCCCGTATAATTCAATGTCGCTTTTGCGTGATGCGGGCCTTGTCCACATGCCCGTCGCGCCTGGGTCGTCGTACTCGACAAAGGGCGTACCTGCGCTTAAGCATGCGGCACCGACGCCGCGAAGGCAAAGGGCCCGATGAGGCGCTTTGCTTCCATCACCCCAATGAAAACTGGAGGAAAAACTGTGGCAAACATCAAAAGTCAGAAAAAGCGTATCCTGACCGCCGAGAAGGCTCGCCAGCGCAATCGCGCTGTCAAGTCCGAGCTCAAGACCGCCGTTCGCCGCGTGCGCGAGGCCGTC
>USLD01000214.1 GCA_900555495.1 uncultured Slackia sp.
GGCCTTCTCGGCGTCGCGAATATCCTCGGCACGACGCGCCTCCTGCGCAGACGAGCCGATCATGAAACGGATGCGATCGCGTCCGGGAAGCGCGTACACGGCAAACCCGCGATAGCAGTCGCCGTTCGCCGTGACGGCCGATTTGCCGGGGTTGTCCTTGATGAACGCCAGCAGGCTTTCTCTGTCGGCGCAGCAGGCGATGTCTCCGAGCGCCCAATCGACATACGCTGTCGCGGCCTTCGCGAAACGGCCCTCGGCCGCCGTCGTCTTGGCCGCGAGCGATCCCTCGGAACGCGTCGAGTTCTCCATATGCTTCAGGATGCCAGGCGTATCGATGAGCCGCACGGTCTTGCGTCCGCGATACGACCCGTATGCGCGGAAAGCCCGCGCGAACGAATCGGGAGCCACCAAGAGGTCGGTCCTCCTGCGCCCGAGCATGCCTTCGACGGCGGCGCGCCACCCCTGTTCGCCGGGGGCGATATCGATGGCGTCGCACAGGCACGTCGCCTCGACGCCGGCTTCGTCGCGCAGATACGCGATGAGCGCGTCGGCATCGGCATCGCGTGCCGCCTCTCCCGCTTCGGCGGCCTTTTTCCTGCGCATCGCCTCGAGCTGACGGTCCGAAGCCTCTCGATGCGCATCGCGCGCGGCGAATTCCTCGCGCTGCGCCTCGAGATACGCCTCGGTCGCAAGGTCGATAAGGCGGTCGAACGCATCGGGGCCCCCATCGAGCAGGCCGATACCGTGTTCGACCGCGGCCTCCAAGGCCCCCTCGAGACGCTGCACCGCGTCGGCGCAGGCCAACTCGGCGAAATCGGACGATCGGCGCGCTTCGCGCAGAACCGTCAGGCTCTCGGCGAGCATGCTGAAATCGTCACGGGAACGTCCCTCGTAGCGCTCGACCTCCGCATCGATGCGTTCGATGTCCTTCGCAAGGCGCCCTCGCTCGCGCTGGACGTCGTCGTTTTTCACCAAGTCCCATTTCGCCTGGCGTTCGCTGTCCAGGCTGTCGGCGCGCGCTTCCAAGGCGACGATGCGCGCATTGAGCTGTGCGCGTTCGACCTCGATATCGTCCTCTTCCTTGCGCAATGCGTCGATTTCCCCCGCAAGGTCGGCGCGCTGCCTCAAAACGCGGGCACGCATGAGGATGTCGCGCTCGTCTTCGGAAGCGCGCCATGCGGCAAAGCGTTCGCGCTCCTGGCCGATCACGCCTTGGCGCTCGATCGCACGGTCCAGGTCTTCGCGGCACTGCTGCCAGCTGTCGATGTTGCTGTTCATGTCATCGGCCGTCGTCACGTTGCGGCCGTCGCACAAGTAGCGGTAGATGAAATCCTCGATGCGCGTGTCTTTGCCGATGGCCACAAGGTTTTTCAGCGCGCCGAAATAGCCCGGGTCGCTGAATCCCATGCGGGCGAGAAAGCCCTTGTTGTATTCGGAGGTCGATTCGCACAGATGCAGATTCGAGATGACGCCCTCGTCTTCGAGATACTTCAAGTGAAGCTTCGTATCGCGCACGCTGAGCGCCTCGCCGTCTTCGACGAAGCGGTCGGCAGGAAGGCCGCCCTCGTAGAAATAATAGTTAGGCACCAGATTGCCTGCGCCGATACGGCTGCGATAATCGCAGCACATGCCGAAAGTGACCTCCGACCCGCGCAGGGAATCCCAGAACACGGCCACAATATGGGTCGTGAAGTCCATGCCTTCGCGCACGCCCTTCTGGGACGAGCCCTTGCGCCGGCCCACCACGTATTCGGCGAAATTGCGCGTATCGGCGCTATGCGATTTGGAAGCCTGGTTGTAATTGGTGCGCCTGGTGCTTCCCAGCAAAACGGTGAGGAACGCGTCGAAAGCGGTCGACTTGCCCGACCCGTTCGCGCCTGCGAATACCGAGCCGTCGACGCTGAACGGCTCGTAGAGCTTCATCTGATGAAGCGACCAGTTCACCACGAGCAGCTTTCGCGCGTAGATGCCCGCCTGCACGCCATTATTCGTCATCGTCGTCCCCCGCATCGTCGTCGGTCGCATCGAACGCGGCTTCCGTTCCGTCGAGCGCCGCCGCATAGCGCTTCTCATAGGCATCGATCGTCGCACGGTCCGCCACATGCACGATGGCGGGCTGGATCGCGAACTCGACGTCGAGGTCGGACCAGCGTCCGCGCTTGCGCAGGACGACGCCCGCGCGCTCGAAGCGCGCCATGATGCGCCTGGCCTCGGCCGTCGAAGGCTCCTTGTCGAACGCGCGATACGTGACGCACAGAAGGCCGAGAAGCTCGTTCATATCGGAATCGACCGTCGCGAAGCGGCCCATCTCGGAACGCTTGTTCTCGTACGTCACGGCCAAACCGAACAAAAACAGCGTCTCTGCGCGGTCGAGACGCTCGTAGCGGACGCCGATGTCGTCTTGCGGCGCGCAGATGTAGAAATTGCCCAGCGGATCCAGGTCGAGGTCGTATCCCACCGCTTCGAGACGGGCGCGCACCTCGTCCTCGTGGTCTTCGCAGAACATGAACTCCGGCGAGACGTCTTTCGTCCGTTCC
>USLD01000215.1 GCA_900555495.1 uncultured Slackia sp.
AAAGAGGCTCGCGCGGTCGAAAAATGCGAGGTATGGCACGGTTTCGTATGAAGACCGTGCCGCTTTGCGCGAAACGGAGCTATATACGCCACATATAAGATAAATATGTCCATGAAAAACGCGCCGTCTCGTTGCGAGGCGGCGCTTCGTGTGGCAGAACTTCGATTTTTCGGCCTGAGGCGACGATTTTTTCCAAAGAACGCCGCTCGGGGATTCCGCGTCTATGCGCGAACGGGCAGCTCTTCGCAGAAACGGGCGAATTCTTCGAGCGTGCCGTGCTTGTGCTGCGCGATGTCCAGGCCGCCTTCGCTTTCGATCAGATGGTCGGTGACGAAATAGATGTCCGCGCCCGCTTTGAAGGCCGCGCCGTCTTCGAGGGTGTTGTTGCCTACCATGAGCACGTCGGAGGCATCGACGCCGGCGCGCCGCATGGCCTCTTCGTAGTAGGCGACGTGCGGTTTGACCGAAGTGGCGCTGGCGTAGTCGGTCACGAACAGGAAATCGTTCGGATCGAGCCCTGCCCAGCCGATCCTTGCGTGGACGGCCTTGAGCGGAAACATCGGCATGGTGGTCACGGCCAGGGTGTAGCCTTTGGCCTTCAGCGCGGCGATAGCCTGCGCTGCCGCCGGGTTCGGCTCGGCCAGTTCGGCCACTTTATTGAAGGGTCCTTCGTAGTACGTGTCGAACAGCGCTTCGGTTTCTTTCGCATCGAGGCCCGTAGCTGCTTCGAAGGTGCGCCAGAACAAGTCGTGGTTGGTCTGCAGCCCATCGTTGGATGCCATGGCTTTGACGCCCGCGAGCAGCGCGCCCATCACGGCGCGTGCATCGAGCCCCTGGTCATGCGCGAACTCGCCGAGCGACACGGTGTAGGCCTTCATGAAGGCATGGGTGTCGATCGGAAGCAGCGTGCCGTCGAGGTCGAAGAATACGGTGGAATAAGGGCGCGTGGTATGCATGCGTATCGTCCTTTTCTGAAGGATGCGGGGCTGGTGAAACAGCATGGTAGTATAGTGCAGCTTTATGGACGTTCGGTATGCGTGGAATGTTGGAAGCCGCTTTCCGGCTTCGATTTTACAGAGCATGCCGAAAGGACGGCCGCTGCTCCGTTGCGGGCCGGGTGCGTCGTTCTTGCGGCCGGGCCGCCGTCTTTTCGCGCCGTTTTCGCCTTCGAGCCGTCGAGGGCTGCCCAGAGAGGAGGAACGCACGTGAAGCTGCTGCTGCACGCATGCTGCGGGCCGTGTTCGCTCGAACCGTTGCGCCTGCTGCTCGAGGCGGGCCACGACATCACGATCGCCTATATGAACTCCAACATCCATCCTGCGGCGGAATACGACCACCGTCTCCAGACGATGCTCGAATTCGCCGAGAGCCAGGGGATCGCCGTGATCGAGGGGCCGTACGACCCCCAGGCGTGGGCGAACGCCGCGGGCGTGTACGGAACCGACCCCGACGCGCGCCCCGACCGTTGCCGCGCCTGCTACCGCCTGCGTCTCGACGAGGCTGCGCGCTATGCCGCCGAGCACGGTTTCGAGGGGCTCGCCACCACGCTGTCCGTGAGTCCGTACCAATATATCGACCTGATCGCCGAGGAGCTTTCCGCCGCGTGCGCGGCGCATGGCATCGAGCCCGTGTTCCAGGATTTTCGCGAACAGTACCCCGAGGCCACCAGAAGGAGCAAGGCGTTGGGGATGTATCGCCAGAACTACTGCGGATGCGCGTTTTCCAAGGTGGAAGCGGCCGAAGAGCGCGAGCAGCGCAAGGCCGAGCGCGCCGCCGCGAAGGCTGCCAAGGAAGCGGCCGAGGCTCCGCGCAGGGCGGCCGAAGAGGCCGAACGCGCGCGCAACCGGGCCGAGAAGCAGGCCTACAACGAGAAACGCCAGCGCCAGCGCGCGCTGTTGAAGAAGATGAAGGAGGAAGCCAAGAAGCAGGCGGCGAAATAGCCGGCCGCCGAAGCGCCCGCAAGTCCGAGGCAGCGCCCGGCATGCGGATCGCGTTTCGGACCCGACAACGCCGCCCTGCGTCGAACGGCGAACGCATACCATGAGAACCGACGATTTCGATTACGAACTCCCCGACCGCTGCATCGCCCAGGAGCCTGCGCCCGTGCGCGACGCCTGCAAGATGCTCGCGATGGACCGCGCGACGGGCGCCATCGAAGACCGCATTTTCCGCGACATCTACGACTATCTGCAGCCGGGCGACGTGCTGGTCGCCAACGACACGCGCGTGCTTCCGGCGCGCCTTCTGGGCGCCAAGCGAGGCACGGGCGGCGCGGCCGAGGTGTTCTTGCTGCGCGAGCGCTTCGACGTAGAGCCGAAGACCGATTCTTCCGCGATCTGGGAAGTGCTCGTGCGTCCCGGCAAGCGTCTGAAACCCGGCAGCGGCGCCGTGGTCGATTTCACTGACGCCGAAGGCAACGTGGCGCTGTCTGCCGAGGTCATCGGCTGGGGTGCCGACGAGGGAAGGGGCGAGCGCCTGGTGCGCCTGACCACGCCGCTCGATTCGCTCGACACCGCCCTGCATGCGG
>USLD01000216.1 GCA_900555495.1 uncultured Slackia sp.
GAGGGGCTGATAGCCTACGGCCATGATCGCGACCGCGAACGCCGCGAGCGCGAATGCGACGCCCGCGATCCACACGTAGTATTCAGACTTCATACCGTCCCCGCTTTCCGACGACGTCGCCTACGGCGCTTCGGCCCTGCGACGGCTTCTTGCTTTCTACAAATTCGCGCGAACCCACGCGATATTGGCCTGCACCTCCGCGATCAAATCATCGACGGAATCGAATTTGATCATCGGGCGCAGGTAATGCACCGTCTCGCCGTAGATCGACCCCGAGAAATCGAGGATATGCATCTCGCTCGTCGCCACGGCCTCGGCGAAAGTGGGAGCCACTCCCATGCTCATCGCCGCCTTATAGCGCATGCCTCCGACCGTCGCCCATGCGGCGTAAACGCCCTCTCCAAGCGTCTGCATCATAGGAGGAAGCTCGATATTGGCCGTGCAGAACCCCATGCCGGAACCCTCGCCTCGACCTGCGGTCACCACGCCGTCGAACGAATACGGATGGCCGAGCAAATCGACTGCATCCTCGCAACGTCCTTCGGTGAGAAGGAGCCTGATGCGCGTCGCCGTGATCGGCTTGTCGAACGCGCTTTTCAAATCGTGCGCGAAAACGCGCACGCCGCGGACATCGGCCCATTCCTGCAGATCGCTCACCTGCCCTGCGGCCTTCGCTCCGAAATGGAAATCGCAGCCGACATGCAAAGCCGCCGGGAAGGACTCGCCGAACGTCGCGGACAAGAAATCGAGCGGAGCCTGCGCGGCGAATGCGGGCGTGAACGGCAGCACCGCCACCATATCGACGCCCGTCCGAGCCAACGCTTCGATGCGACGCTCGTTCGTCATGAGCTTCTTAAGGCGGTCGGCATGGAAACGCTCGTCGGGATCGATGTCGAATGTCAGGGCGACCGAACGGCCTCCGAATTCGGCCGCGGTACGTTTCGCTTCGTCGATCAGGAAACGATGCCCGCGATGGACTCCATCGAACACCCCGAACGCGCACGATGTCCCGGAAAGCAGTTCGTGATCGAACGCTTCGTCGACGCTACAGACCTTTACCACGAATCACTCCTTGAGAAAAAACGCAGCAGGGACGCAGATGGCCCTGCTTTGGACGTGCGGTATAGAGGGCGAGAAGCTCGTTGCCCGCCACCAAGCTCACCGTTTCGCCGTCTTCGAGCCCGACCGCGCTGCGCTTCGCCGCGCGCATCGGGCCGCAATCGGACTCGTCGAAACGGCACGGCGCTTCGAAAAGCTCGAGCGACGGAATGGGCAGAAACGCTCCGTTACGCACGGCCGCCGCCTGCTCGTCGCTAAGAAACGCCATGCGATAGCCCAGTAAGAACACGGGATCGATAGCGGCGTCGAGCCCACGGCCTTCAAGCGCCTCGATCGAAAGGCAGTCTTGCACATCGAGTGCGCCCGCCTTCAGGCGGCGAAGCGCCTGCACGTGCGCCGCCGTGCCCAAAGAGGCGCCCACGTCGCGCGCGACCGAGCGGATATAGGTGCCCTTCGACACCGACAGGCGCACATCCCAATACAGGACCTCGGCGTCGTGATCGCGCTCCAAGTCGAGCAGCTCGGCGGCATAGATTTCGATATCGCGCGGTTCGAGTTTGATGACCTTGCCCGCACGAGCCGCGTCGCACGCCTTCACGCCGCCGCGCTTGATAGCCGAATACGCCGGAGGAAGCTGCTTGTGGCATCCGACCAGCGCCGCCACGCGCGCCCTGGCGAAATCGGGATCGCATACCTCGACCGGCACCTCGCATACGCGAATCGGCTCGCCTTCCGCATCGTCGGTGTCCGTAGCCACGCCGAAAGCGATGCGCACATCGTAAGTCTTATCGTGGTTCGTCATGTACGCGTCGAGCCTGGCGGCCGGGCCGATGCAGATACACAGCGCGCCCGTAGCCAGAGGATCGAGCGTGCCCGTATGTCCGACGCGGCGTTCGCCGAATATCCTGCGGCAGGCGTTCACCACGTCATGCGAGCTCATGCCGCTCGGCTTGTCGACGCCGACGATGCATGAGATGCCGCTCTGTCCCCGCTTCATCGCAGCCCCGCCTTGTCGACGAGCCCGTCGAGATGCGCCGGCAGCGCCGCAACCGCTTCGTCGAGGGAGCCTTCGAACGTGAAGCCCGCCGCCGCGCGATGGCCGCCGCCGCCGATCGCGCGCGCGAGTTCGGAAACGTCGATTTCCTCGCCCTTCGCACGCAGGCTGCCGCGCACGCCGTCAGGCTGCTCGCGCAACATGCACGCGACACGCACGCCTGCGAGAGAGCGCACGATGTCGACCAGGGGCTCGGCATCGGCCTTCACCGCGCCGAGCCGGTCGAAGTCGCTTTTGCGCAGATAGGAAAACGCCCACAGGCCGTCTTCGGCCACCGTGACGTTTTCGAGCATGGCCTTTTCGAGCATGAGCGACGCGAAGCTGCGGCTCTGATACACCTCGCTCGACACGAGCGCGGGATCGGCGCC
>USLD01000217.1 GCA_900555495.1 uncultured Slackia sp.
TTCTTGCGCAGACTGAGCCTGTTCGTTGCTTTGGATACGATCGAGACCAGCATAGCCGCTTCGCTGAAGCCGGCTTTGACGGCAATACCGAAGGTGACGGCGACGGAGACGATGCCTCCGCAGATGATGCATCCTAGTGCATGGGGGATAGAGCCGTTCAAGGGGAACACGGTCGCATCGAGGGCAAACACGATAAGTGCGCCCGCGGCCGCGCCGAGCGCTCCGAGTGCCAAAGAGCGCACGAACGACAGCGCCATGCCTTTCAATCCAAGGCGTCCGACCTTGCGCCGCAGATACACGAAGCAGGCGATGTCGAGAACCAGATAGAACACCGTCTCGCTGAGCGCGATGGCGGGCATGCCGAAGTTGAGCGGGCCTCCGAACGGAGTTGCGAACACGGCGATGAATGCGATCTGCAGGGCGACCGAAGCAACCATCATGACCGAGTAGGTGCCCATGATGCGCATGGCGGAAAATGCTTTCTGCAGATAGGTATTGACGCCATAGAAGGGCAGCGATAAAGCAAGTGCGGCAAGATAGAGCGAAATCTGGGCGATGTTCTCTTCAGTGAACGCGCCGATGTGATATAGGGTGACGAGCGGTTCGGCGAACACGACCAGATACATGGCGAAAGGCAGCATGAAGAACAGAATCTGGCTGGTTCCCGATGCGACTCCTTTCTTGAAGGCCGTCATGTCGCCTTTGGCATGCATCTCGGAGATTTCGGTGAACATGGCCGTGGTGATGGGCACCGTGAGGAATGCATAGGGCAGGGTGAACCACAGGCGCGCGTAGGCGATGATCGAGGGGCCGTTATCGGCCGTGGCATACGACGCCGCGTTCTGCACCGACACCACGACGAGCCCCGCGCACATGACCAGGATGGCGGGCACGCCGATGGCGAGCGTCTCCTTAAGAGCCGGGTCGCGTAGGTCGACGTGCAGGCGCAGCTTGATGCCGTTGCGCTTGAGGGCGGGAAGCTGGATGGCCATCTGAATGAACACGCCCAGCGGATTGCCTACGGCGATGATGAATTTCGCCATGTCGGGGTTGCTCGGCGCCACGAAGGCGTAGAGCACGAACGTGGCCGTGACGATGATGTTGTTGAAGATCGGCGCCGCGCTGCTCCATAGATAGTCGCGCGAGGCGTTGAGCAGGCCGCTGACGATCGACGACAGGCCGTAGAACACGATCTGGATGGCGAAGAATCTGAAGAAGAACACGGCGTCTTCCATGCCGCCCTGGTCGCTCATGAAGCTTTGCGTGAATACGAGCGCCGGCGCGAAAATGGTGCACAGCAGCGCCACCAAGCCCAGCGCGATGAACGCGATGCTCATGATGTTGCTGGCGTATTCGTTGCCGCCCTGTTCGCCGAGGCGGTTTTTCACCGAAAGGTACACGGGCAGAAACGCCGTGACGAGCATGCCTCCCATGACCAGCTCGTAGAGCATGTTGGGAAGATTGTTGGCGATCTGATAGGAGCTGGCCAGCATGGTCGAGCCCAGCGCGAAGGCCATGGCCCAAGTGCGCATGAAGCCCGTGATGCGGGATATGATGACGAAGAAGCTGATGAGGGCTGCCGAGCTTCCGACGCTGGCCGCCGTATTCTGCGAAGACGATTCGTCTTCCGGTGTGGAAATCTGCGTGGCGCTCATACTACGCTTTCGAGTTTGGGTATAATACAAAGGCTATTGTCAACTCATCATATAGTCCGCGGGCAACGTTTGAAACGAGGCAGAATGAACATCCTGATTATTCGCAATAATTCCAATGCGGCCGCCCTCGACGCGTCGATGCTCCTGGCCGCTTACCTCGATTCTCAGGGAGTTGCGCATCAGGAACTCGACTCGACGCCCCTGTCGATCGAATCGGTCAAAGACACCTGCGCGCACGTCGATGTGGCTTCCTTCGATATGGTGGTCTCTCTCGGCGGCGACGGCACCATGCTTCGAACCGCCCGGTTGGTCGGCAAGACGCGCGTGCCGATTCTGGGCATCAATTTCGGCCATCTCGGCTTCCTGGTGAACTCTTCGGAAGACGGCGTCGTGGCCATCGTGGCCGCCGCCCTTGCGGGCGACGTCGTTCGCGAGGAGCGAGCCAGCCTGCATATCGACCTTATTTCGAATGGAGAAGTGGTTGCGAGCCGCTTCGCGCTCAACGAGTTCTCGGTTACGCGCGGCGCCTTGGGCCGCATCATCGATTTCGGCATTGAGATTTCGGGCAATCACCTTGTCGACATGCGCGGCGACGGCCTGGTGGTTTCTTCGGCCACCGGCTCTACGGCCTATGCCCTTTCTGCCGGCGGTCCGCTGGTCGCGCCCGATTTCAAGGGTCTCGTCGTGGTTCCTCTGGCTCCTCATACGCTGCTTTCCCGATCCCTCGTCACCGATCCGAGCGATATCGTCGAAATCGATTTGTCTCGCAACCCCGAAAGCCGCGAAGCGAGCTATTTCGTGGACGGCGAGTTCATTTC
>USLD01000218.1 GCA_900555495.1 uncultured Slackia sp.
GTGTTGACAAGCACGCCGTCATACGAGCGGGCGCATACGTCGTTCCAAAGACGGTTGAATTCGCCGTTCTTGCGGGGAACGGGCATGCGGCCCGCGATCAGCGGGAAGCACGGAAGGCGCACGACCTCGACGCCCGGCGCGACCGTCGTGGCGCCTGCGGGCGCCGCCGCATCGGTCGTCACGACCACGACCTCGTGCCCCTGTCGCGCAAGCTCGCGGGCCAGATTGTATATTTCTCCACTCCTCCGATATTGGGAAGGAACTGCGCCGAGAATATCGCGAAGCGCTTCACGTCGGCCATCAAGCAGCACCGCCCGCATGCCACACGGATCCGTCGCCGAAATCGAGGAACTCGGGCAGATGGGTACGGCGGTTTTCGGGATCGGGAATCGTGCGCCAGTCGCCATACATGTTCTCAAGATACAACTCGGGCTTCGCCGCGATCGGAAGGTCGTGGCCGCAAAACGACGCTGTCGAGGGAGGAACCATGTCTTGCACGCGACACGGCTTCATCGTAGGCCACGAAAGCAGCATGACTTCGTCGGACGCCGGTCCCTCGAAAACCCGTGACGCGTCGAAGCGACGCTCGATCGCCTGCCTATTCGTGAATACGCGCACCAGATAGTGCGCGATACGGCATCCGAATCGCTCGACGGCGCCCATGAATCCTTTGTGCGGAACCGTGATCGTCTTGGCATGATAGAGGTAAGAGGCCGATTGCCACGTTCGCGCCGTCTTCAGCTGGCGGGCGCGCTGGCCCGCATCGGCCGCCAGCACGTCGTACGGAAAGACATCGACGAAGATGCCCTGGTCGCATCCCGCCTCGATCGTCTCTTTCGTATGAAACGCCGTGCCTTCCTTGTATACCTTCGCGAACAGGCCCGCGAAGGTTTCGTTGTTATCGAAGGTCTGCAGCGAATAGCCCGCGGGCAGGCCGTCTTGCGCCAGCTCGATGAAGCGCTCGTAATCGCCGCGCATCATGCCGATGTCGATATCGTCGTCCCACGGGATGAACCCGCCGTGACGCATGGCGCCGAGCGCCGTTCCGGAATCCATGAACCATTCGATACCGCGCTCCTCGCAGAACGCGGCGATAACGAGCAGGATATCCAACTCGGTTTCTTGCAACTTCTTCAACGCTTCGGCGTCATTCATAACGGTCACTCCAAACATTTCTCAACGCGCGGCGGCGCCGAAAAAGCGCGCTGCGTTCATGTCGATATCGCCGCTCTCGCCGACGCGGCCCTCTGTCTTCGAAGCATTATAGAGGTAAGAGCGGCGCATACGGCTCGCCGAACCCTTTTCATGAAGAAGCCGCCCGATAACGAACGCGAACGAAAGTCACGCCTTGCTGTTGTTTTTGTTCCCATCCGCCATTTCGACGACATTCTCTCTATCATAAGTGGTTCATGACAAAAAACACCGTGCATGGCTTCATGCCCTTTTCAGGAGGCTTCGTGAAAAAACGCCTATCCTCGGACGAAATCAAATCGATCGAATTGAATATCCTCCTCGAGCTCGACCGCATCTGCGCCGAGCACGACCTGACCTATCTGCTCGCCTACGGCACCTGCCTCGGCGCGCTGCGCCACGAAGGCTTCATACCCTGGGACGACGATATCGACGTCTTCATGCCGCGCGACGACTACGAGAAACTCTATGACCTGTTCCAAGACGGAATCGAAAGCCCCTACAGGCTTTTGACGCATCGCGACGAAAGTTCGATCTATCAATTCTTCAAGCTGGTCGACCCCGCCACCGAATCGTACGAAACGTTCGTCGGCAAAAACCACCCCATCGGACTGTGGGTCGACATCTTCCCTCTCGAACAAGTCAACCTGTCTTCGAAAAAGGAGCTCGATGCGCTCATGCGCAAGCACGAGCGCATCGGCCTGAAACGAAGCTTCGCCGTGGCCGATTCATCCGTCGGGTCGACACCTGCTATCAAACTGGTGAAAAAGATAGCCTGCCCGATCGCGAGAGCGCTTTTCGACGTATCGCATCTCAATCGGCTTCTCGAAAAAGACGCGATCGACATGCCCGCGATCACCGGAGTCGATGCCTCGACATCGCGCGAGGAGGGATACGTCTGCGATTTGCTCGGAGACGCGAACATCATCGAGGCTTCCCTGCTCTTCCCTCCTCGAAGGGCGCCTTTCGAAGGCCGTATGCTGCCTATCCCGAACCGCGCGGAAGAATATCTCGCGCTCAACTACGGAGACTGGAAGGCATTGCCGCCCGAAAGCGAACGCCACGTGCAGGAATCGCTGGCGGAACTTTCGAAGGGCCGCACGACGCTCGTGATCGCGCACCGGCTTTCCACCATCCGCGGCGCCGACAAAATCGCCGTCGTAGACGACGGACGCGTGGTCGAAGAAGGCACGCATGACGAGTTGATCGCCCTCGGCGGCACCTACGCCCGCTACTGCGCAATGCAGTTCGGGGTGTAATCCGTTCCGAAAACCCGAT
>USLD01000219.1 GCA_900555495.1 uncultured Slackia sp.
AAGGCGGTTCTTTTTTTCATCATCGGTATGCGGCTCTTCGTGTGCGAACGCGGGCGCCCTACCACTTCACGGCGTCGACGTCCACCTTGCAGAACATGGCGCGCGTCGCAGTGCCCTGGGGGTCGAGCGAAACAGAGCCGTCCCCATTGACGATGCCGCCCATGACGCCTTCATTGGCAAGCCACTTGAAGTACGGAACGGCCCACGAAGAAAGCTTATCGAGGTCGTGCGTATTGGACGTGCCGTTCGGCCACTCCAAACCGGAGGCATCGATATCCGCACCGCGGAACTTCTTCATATAGGTCGCTACGACCTTGGCCATCTCTTCGCGCGTGATCGTGTCATCGGGGCGCACCGTCGGGTTCGCGCCGGTATCGCCCGTGAAGATTCCTTTGCGGTAAGCCCAATTCATGGCCTCGGTATACCACGCGCCGTCGAGCACGTCGACCCAGGGGGTCTTATTGTCCGGAAGCGACCCCGTATCGGCGCCTCCGGCACGACAGAGCACCATGGCAACCTGGGCACGCGTCACAGCCTCCTCGGCCCCGAAATCGCCGCTAGGATAGCCCTGCATCAGGCCGAGGCGCTTCGCCTCCTTGATATAGGGCTCGTACCACGCATCGGAATCCGGCGTCGGTTCGGGATCGGGCTGAGGTTCGGGTTCAGGGTCCGGCTGAGGTTCAGGACTGGGCTCGTGCGTGTCGCCCGTACGCTCGATGATGGCCAAGCACTGGGCCTTCTCGCGCTTGTAACGGTTCTGCCAGCCCTCGTGATACTGCGGCTGGCCCTTGTAGAACACGGCGACGTTCTGAACCACGTAATCGCACAACACGCTGACGAACTCGGTGTCGGACATGTCGTCGGTCAGACCCGCACCCGGCCACACGTACTGCTCGCTCAGGTAATGATAGACGCCGTCCCAGTCGTAGCCGTCGGAGATGCCGCCGACGAACTTGCGCCAACCGGACGTGCCGAACAAGTTCGACATGCCCCAGCACAGGCCCTTCACCGCGTCGTTGCGGTCGGAGATATCGATGCCGCGGCTTGCCAGGTAGCGCTCGGCAGGCATGTAGTAGTTCTCGTATGCCCAGCCGTCCTGCAGGCGCGCAAACTCGCCATCGGCAGCGCCGACGCCGTCGACATATGCGGCGGCAACCCAGGCTTCGTTGAGGGCCTTGCCCAGCTCGGTGAACTCCGCGACGCCTTCTTCGTTTTTCTGGCGGATGGCATCGGCGGCTTTGAACTCATTGGAGGGAATGTCGATGAACTGTTCGAACATCGCATACTTCACAGGATTGTAGTAGTAGCACGCGATCAAGAAGTTCTGAAGGCCGTAGCGATGGTCGAACTGGTAGAAGCCGAGAGCATGGTAGCCATCTCCCCAGCTAAACGTACGGTCGTACGTGCCGCCTTCATAGGCGCCGAAATACAGCATGTCTTTCGAGATCTTCACCGGATAGACGCTGACCGCACGGGCGGAATCGGACAGAAGCGCCGCATCCTCGTCTGCAGCTTCGCTATAGAATTCGGCCTTGTCGTAGCCTTCCGCAGGCATCCAATCGAAGGAATCGGCTGCCGTCAGAGCGCCATCGGACTCGGCTTCGATCGCAGGGGCATCCTGGGCCACGGACTCGTCGGCAAGCGCCACGACCGGCGTCATGGTGAGCGCAAGGGCGACCGACATGCCCGTCGCGATGACTTTATTGCTGGTTTTCATGCATATCTCCTGAGCGTATTCATCCATATAAACGTCAAGGGCCATGCGCCGGAAGCCGATAGATTCCGGGCTTCCTTATACAGCGCCTGAACGGCTCGTCTCGACGAACCAGTAAAACATACCACGACAACGTTTCAAAACGATCTTCGGGCCGATGATTTCGTCCCCGTATCGAAAACCCGACACATTCCCGCATGATGCGCAGAAAGACGGACGCGTTCGCGAGGTCCATGCGGTCTGCAACGTCATCGAGCCGGCTGAACATACACATGAAAAAAGGCGGTCCCGTACGGGACCGCCTTCGTGAACACGAGCGCGATGCTTAGCGCTGTTCGGCCTTGTCGGCCAAGATGATGACCTTCGTGCCGCTAACCTGCACGTAGCCACCTTCGACGGCGAACTCCTTGAACGAGCCGCCCTCGTCTTCCTGAACGCGGACGATGCCGTCGCTCAGCGTGGAGACCAGGGGCACATGCCCGAACAGGAAACCCATCTCGCCTTCGGTGCCGGGCACCACGACGAAGTGGACTTCGCCGGTGTAGCACTTCGCGTCAGGCGTCACGATATCGCAGGTGAATTTCGCCATAGCTTATGCCTCGTTCTTCTTCAGAGCCTCGTAATCGGCGTACACGTCGTCGATGGAGCCCTTCAGGCGGAAGCACTGCTCGGGAATCTCGTCGCACTCGCCGTCGAGAATGGCGGCGAAGGAACGGACGGGGTCCTCCCTCTTGACGTACTTGC
>USLD01000220.1 GCA_900555495.1 uncultured Slackia sp.
GGACTGGTAGATGGGAATCTGGCGCGGCTGGGCGTCGCCCGGGCGGTATCCGCCTTGCACGCAGGTGGTGCCGATGCGTTCGGTCATGAGTGCTCCTTCGTTTAGCTTGGCATGCCGTATGCGACGACGTCGCGGCCTATTGCTCCGAGTCGACGGGCATGCGGCGGGATAGCGTTGCCATTATACGTTTCGGGTGCTCGTTCGCTCTTGCCGTCTTGTCGATTTAACGCAAATGCAGCAGGTCCTCCGTTCGTCTTTCGCCGTCTTCATTGGTGAATTGATACAATGGCACGCGTTGAATTTCCGCCGCTCGGGTGAAAGGGCATCTGCGCGGCGACGGCAGAAGGAGCCTTTCATGCCTATTCGAATTCCCGACGCATTGCCCGCCACGTCCATTCTGGAGGGCGAGAATATCTTCGTCATGACCGAGCATCGTGCCATGCATCAGGACATTCGTCCGCTGCGCGTGCTGCTGCTCAATCTGATGCCCACGAAGATCGTCACCGAGACCCAGATCATGCGCAAGCTGTCCAACACCCCGCTGCAGATCGAGGTCGAGCTGCTGCGCATCGCGAGCCATCAGTCGAAAAACGTCTCGGCCGACCATCTCGAGACGTTTTATCGTACGTTCGACGAGGTTCGCGACTATCGCTACGACGGCATGATCATCACGGGCGCGCCGGTCGAGACGCTTGATTTCGAGTCGGTCGACTACTGGCCCGAGTTGGTCGAAATCATGGACTGGAGCCTGACCAACGTGCACAGCGTTTTCCATGTATGTTGGGGCGCGCAGGCCGCGCTGTATCATCACTACGGCGTGCCGAAGCGCAATCTGGATGAGAAGTGCTTCGGCGTCTTCGAGAATCGCCTGATCAAGCCGTCGTCGCCTTTGGTGCGCGGCTTCAACGACGTATCGATGATGCCCCATTCCCGTCACTCCGAGACGCGCTACGAGGATATCGTGGCCAATCAGAAGCTCGAAGTGATCGCGTATTCCGATGAATGCGGGGTTTCTATCGCGAAGAGCATCGACTCCAAGCATTTCTTCGTGTTCGGTCATCCCGAATATGACGGCGATACGCTCAAGCTCGAATACGATCGCGACGTGGAGCGCGGCCTCGACATCAAGGTTCCCGTCCACTATTACCCTGGCGACGATCCCTCTGAAGCTCCTATCGTCTCGTGGCGCGCCGAGGGCCAGCTGATTTACACCAATTGGCTGAACTACTATGTCTACCAGACTACGCCGTACGACCTGGAGGCCCTGTAGGCCGAAGTCGGGTCGATAGCGGCGTTGAAGGCACCCCCGCCGTTTTTCTTCGGAAGAGCGGCGGGTTTCAATCGATGGGTAGGGGCGATCGCATGATTTCCGAAAGCAGGATTAAAGTCAGGTATGCGGAGACCGATCGCATGGGCATCGTTTATCACGCCAATTATCTGGTGTGGTTCGAAATCGCTCGTGCGGAATTCCTCGACAAGCTCGGTTTTCCTTATGTCGATATGGAGAAGGCGGGATACATGTCCCCGGTCGTCGATGTGCAGCTGCGATACGGCACGCCGCTGACCTACGGCGATACGGCTATCGTGCGCACGAGCGTATCGAAGCTTACGCAGGCGAAGACCGAATATACCTACGAGGTGTACAAAGAAGGGCAGGAAATCGGCGTGGACAAGCCGTGTTGCACAGGTTTTACCTCGCATTGCCTGGTGGATTCCGCGACGTTTCGGCCGGTGAGTCAGAAGCGTGCGATGCCTGAGCTGTATGCGGCCTATACGGCTGCGCTCGAAGCGGGCGAATAACACGCAAACGGCCCCTCCGCGGAGGGGCCGTTTGCGTGTCGGAACCCGTTCGATAGGCGTGCCGCGGCTGCTAGCGCAGAAGCGCGCGGATGACGGCTTCTTTCGCTTTCGAGTAAGGACGGTAGCGCAGCGGCGCGTCGAACCAGGTGCCCTTTTTCAGGATGCTTTTCTCGTGGCTGAAAGTGTCGAAGCTTTTCTTGCCGTGGTAGCTTGCGCCTACGCCTCCGAATCCCATATGCGAGGTAGCCAGGTGCATCACGGTGTCGTTAATGCAGCCGCCGCCGAAGGGGACGTGGCGGACAAAACGTTCTTGAAGCTCTGCGTCGCGAGTGAACAGGTACAGCGCGAGCGGCTTGGGCATCGATTTGACGATCGGTTCGGCCTCGTCGACGTGCTCGAGCGCGATGATCGGCAGGATGGGTCCGAAGATTTCCTCGGCGTCGCCGAGCGTAACGTTCGTCATGACCGTGGGCTCGATGCGCAGGGCGTCGGCGTCGAAGCCGCCTCCGAGTGCGGTTTTCGCGGGTTCGATGAGGCCGAGCAACCTGCCGAAATGCTTGCGGTTCACGATGCGTCCGTACGACGGGTCGTCGAGCGGGTGTTCGCCGAACATGGCGACGATGCAGCGTTTCACGGCGTCGACGAAGC
>USLD01000221.1 GCA_900555495.1 uncultured Slackia sp.
GAACACGAGCAGGACGAGCGCTATCGGAGGAAAATACCAGAGCATGCAGGCGATCGTGGCAAGCCGCGCCAGATAGAAGGCGAATCTGCGCAAAGGCGCCCGCTTGCGTGTTTCACAGGTCATACGTACGAACCATCCTCCCGGGGTCTGGCCGCCGTTCAGCCAAGGCACGACTCCCTCTATGGCCAAAAACGCTCCGGTGTTTATCAAGGGCAGCCACGTATCGTTGACGGAGGAGAAATCGTCGACCCCGATGACAAGAGCGATGCAGCGAACGGCCATTCCGCCGATCGACACGACGATTCCCATCAGCACCATGTCGAGCCAGAGGGCCACGCAGCGGCGCACGAGGCCGGGGTCGTCGGAGACGTCGCCTTCTTCGGCGAGCGACCCCGGCGGCAGAATGCGCGCGACGGCGGCGGCTGTCAGCCATCCGATCGCGGCGCCTGACGCGTTCCAGACGAGGTCATCGACGTCGAACGTGCGATAAGCGAACGGGTATATTCCCCAAAAGCCCGTAAGCTGCGTGAACTCGATCGCGAGCGAGGCGAGCAAGCCGATGGCGATCGATTTGGGAAGGCTTAGGCGCAACAGGCGCGATGCGATGAATCCCAGAGGAACGAAGAACGCTATGTTCGCAAGAATCTGCGGAACGGCCGATATGCCGTCCTTTTGCAGGTCGTCGATGAAGCCGAGCGGGTTGAGCTGCGGTGCGATTCCGTAGGTGATGCCGAGCCCTTCGTCTCCTTGTGGAAGCGGATAGAGCGTGAAGCAGCCGAGGGCCAGGATATAGAGCACGGTCAGATAGACCGTGACGAACGATGCTGCTTTGATGCGCCCGTCTCTGCGGTAGAGATATGCCAGGATCGGCAGCGTCAGCATGAAAGACGCGATGGGCCACAGGCCGATCGCGATGGCGAAGTTGTCGCTGTAGTTTTCGATGAAGCGGAAGACGGTATCCATGGCCCCTTCGTTCGTGATGCGGTACGTGCATGCCGACCGCTGCTGCGGACGGCATCCGACGGTCTCGATGTCGGCTTCGATTCACTATGGGCCATGAAGCGTACGCGGCGGGCATGGATGATGAACCGTGGAGGAAGGGTCGACGAAACGTCAGGTAGATGTCAGCTTCGCTGCCGCACGTGGGGAAGCCGCCGCGTCCGTCGCGTCGGCTAGCGCGTCAGGGGAGCGATCGCGCGCACCACGGCGTCGACGGCGAGGCCGGCTTTCGCGGCGTCTTCGACGCGCATGATGATCTTGCCTTTGAAGCCGTATTCGGTGACTTCCGAGAAGAAGATCTTGGGGTCTTGCGTGACGGGAGACACCTCTTCCGCCGCCGCTTTCGATGCGACGAGCAGTTCCGACTTCACATCATCCATAGGCCTGTCTCCGACGACGGCGAAGGGGATGTTGATCTGATTCACGGGCGGCAGCTGGACGAGCGATGTCTTCGAGATGATCGAATTGGGGATGATCACCGTTTCGCCGCGTGCGTTGGTGATGGTGGTGTGGCGCCAGCTGACGTCCTGAACGACGCCCGTCTCGGTGCCCACTTCGATGTTGTCGCCGGGGCGTACGATGCCCATGAAAGTGACCTGGATGCCGCCGATGAGGTTGGACAGCGTGTCCTGAAAGCCCAGCGAGATGGCGATACCGCCGACGCCCAGGGCCGTGATCAAGGCGTTAGGGTTGATGCCGAAGCAGGAGTCCAAGATGATGCTGCCGCCGATGATCCATATGACGGCGCGGGCGATATTGACGATGATGCTCGACGAGGGCAGCGGATTGCTGTCGCGATTAAGCAGCGCTCGCAGGCCTTTGACCACCACATGCGATACGCCGAAGGTGACGGCCGCCAATACTACGGTCCAGAAGATGTCTCGCACCCACTCTTGGGAGGCTATTTCGATGATCTGAGCGACCAATGCGTCCATGATGCTCCTTTGCGCGACGATCGGATTTTGCTCGGTCGGATTCGACGGGAAGAAAGCATAGCATGCCGTAGCGCACGGGATCCTCCGCCGCCTTCGCCATGGAAATAAAACACGTTGCATGCCGAGGCGCCCTCGTGCCGTCTTGTCGGTTTCAACGGCGCCGTTCGGCGGCGAAACCACGCCGAACGGACAATAGCTACGCCCGGATGCGTGATCGGTCGGCGCCGTTTCTTGCAAAAAGCGTGGAACGCGCCTTTTCGGATCATGTTTTATGTCGGTGGGGGAAGGGCCCTGTGATACAATGCAACGGCTTGTCAGCGACGGTTGACAGCCCCGTCTCGAATCCGCGAGCGGGTAGATAACTGTAGGCCCCCGAGACATGTTGAATTCAACCACCATGACGAAGGGTCCCCGTGCTTGAAAGGGGTCCGTTTTGACCGAAATCAAGAACACGTCCGTCATCGACTTCAGCGACATCTCCGACGAGCAGATGAACGAGATG
>USLD01000222.1 GCA_900555495.1 uncultured Slackia sp.
AGGCGGCAGGCGTGGTGTTCTGATACTGGAAACGACCGGTATCGGTCATCAAAGCGGTGTAGCAGCACATCGCGGACGCGGCGGGGATATCGCCCCCCGTGAGCAGCTTCACGAGCTCCCATGCGATCATGCCGCACGCGGGCGCGTCGGGGTCGACGTAATTGCATTCCGACATAGACACGTCGGCCGCGTGGTGGTCCACGGTGAATCGCATCCGGGCGCGGCTCCGGATATCGCCCGCGGCGCCCAGGCGTGCGACGGTGGGAACATCGCACGCCACGAACGTCGCCGCTTGACCATCGAAGTCGCACGCCGCGACCATGTCGTCCACGCCGGGCAGGAAGCGAAGGCCCAGATCGACCGAATCGCGCTCGACCAGCAGGCAGGTCGCACGCTTTCCGATCGCATGCAGGGCGTGCATGAGCGCGAGCTGAGAGCCCAGGCAGTCGCCGTCGGGATTCACGTGCCCGCACAGCACGAAATCGTCGCAGCCCTTCATGCGTTCGGCCATCGCCTCGAGCGTGGTGTTGGTCTGAGGAGTCACCGCCATGGCGCTATTCCTCCTCTGCGTCCTCTTCGAATCGGCTCTTCTCAGCCGATTCGGCATTGCGCGCGGCATCGCGGGCCAACGCGTCGGTGATCTTTTCGGCCTCGTCGACCGAGGGGTCGAGCATGAAACGCAGCTCGGGAGTGACGCGCCACGACAGGCCTTTGCCCATCAGGCTGCGGATACGGCCCGCCGCTGCGGCGAAGCCCGCGGCGGCATCCTCGTAGCGGTCGGGCTCCGTGGTGTAGAACACATTGCACACGCTACGGTCGAAGCTCACTTCGCAACCGGTGATCGTCACGAGGCGCAGGCGAGGGTCGGACACCTCGAATAGCAGAATGCTCGCGAGGATCTCGCGAGCCTGTTCGTTGACTTTGCGATTCGCATTGGATTGTTTCATAACGAATCCTCCTTCCAGAAGGGTTCATGCATAAACCGTCGGCAGGATGCGTCACGTCGGAAACCCGACACGGGAAACTCGACGTGACGACTCTCGCCAACGGGATGGTGCGCACAAAATCCCATGGGCACCATCGCGATAAGCGAGGCGTCCGACGCCCTGAAGGGAGCCGGACGCCTGAACGGCGGGCAAAGCGCCGGATACGTTATTCGGTGCGCTCGACCTCTTCGATGCGGAAGCCCTCGATGACGTCGCCTACCTTGATGTCCTGGTAGCCGTCGACGCCGATACCGCACTCGTAGCCCTGCTTGACGGTCTTGACGTCGTCTTTGAAGCGACGCAGCGAGGAAATCTTGCCCTCGAAGATGACCGTCGAGTCGCGGACCACGCGAACCTTGTCGTCGCGCGAAATCTCGCCTTCGGTGATGTAGCAGCCCGCGATGTTGCCGACCTTGGGGACGCGGAAGACGTCGCGGACCTCGGCGGAGCCGGTGTCGCGCTCCACGATCTCGGGGGCGAGCATGCCCACGCGAGCCGCGTTGATGTCCTCGATCGCCTGGTAGATGACGCGATACAGGCGAATGTCGACCTTCTCGTGCTCGGCCGCCTTGCGAGCGCCTGCGGTCGGGCGAACGTTGAAGCCGATGATGATAGCGTCGGATGCGGCGGCCAGGGTCACGTCGGTCTCGGTCACGCCGCCGACGGCGGAGTGAATGATGTTGATCTTGACCTCGGACTGATCCATCTTGTCGAAGGCGTCGCGCAGGGCCTCGATCGAACCCTGGACGTCGGCCTTGACGACGAGATTGAGCTCGGTCGTGCCCTCCTCGATGCGGCTGAACAGGTCGTCGAGGCTCATGTGGGTCTTCGCCTCCTGAGCCTTCAGGCGCTCGCGCAGGGCGCGCTCTTCAGCCAGCTTGCGGGCGTCGCGCTCGTCTTCGAAGACGCGGAACTCGTCGCCTGCGGTGGGAACGCTCGAAAGGCCGAGGATCTCGACCGGGTCGGACGGACGCGCCGCCTCGGCATGGTTGCCGCGCGGGTCGATCAGGGCGCGGACGCGGCCGTAGCTGGTGCCCGCGACGACGGTGTCGCCCGGCTTCAGCGTACCGCGCTGCACGAGGACCGTAGCGACCGGGCCGCGGCCTTTATCCAGTTTGGCCTCGATCACGGTACCGGTTGCCATTTTATCGGGATTTGCCCTCAAATCTTTCAGCTCTGCGACCAGCAGAACCATCTCCAGCAGGGTGTCAATATTTTCTTTTTTCAGCGCGGATACAGGAACACAGATGGTATCTCCGCCCCACTCTTCCGGAACCAGATCGTATTCGGTCAGCTCCTGCATGACCCGATCCTTGTTGGCGCCTTCCTTATCCATCTTATTGATTGCGACGATGATGCTAACCCCTGCTGCTTTGGCATGATTGATTGCCTCAATGGTCTGCGGCATGATACCGTCATCAGCGGCAACA
>USLD01000223.1 GCA_900555495.1 uncultured Slackia sp.
GCAAGCCGCCGATAACGCATGATGAAAGGCGAGTGACGATGGATATGACTAATCTCGGCGACGCGGCGGCAACGCGTGCGGACGGCTTGGTCGATGCGTTGATCGAGGCGGTCGGCGCGGAGGCCGTGCTTGAAAACGAACCGATGAGCAAGCATACGACGTTTCGTATCGGAGGCCCTGCGGACGTGTACGTGATGCCGCATACGGTCGACGAGCTTGTGCGCGTCGTGACGCTGTGCCGCAAGGAGGGCGCTGCGTATCGAGTCGTCGGCAACGGAAGCGACCTGCTCGTGTCCGATGACGGCCTGAGGTGCGTGGTGGTCCAGGTGCTCGACAACCTGTCCGATGTCGTCGTTGACGGCGCGACCGTGCGTGCGCTCGCGGGCGCGACCAATGCCGCGGTCGCCGATGCGGCGCTCGATGCGGGGCTTGCGGGGTTCGAATTCGCAAGCGGCATTCCCGGCACGATCGGAGGCGCCGCCATCATGAACGCGGGAGCGTACGGGGGCGAGTTCAAAGACGTCGCGGTCGAGTTGACGTGCGTTACGCCTGAAGGCGAGGTCGTGAAGGTCTCGCGAGACGAGGCCGATTGGTCGTACCGTCACAGCATGATGGATGCGGCGGGCTATATCGTCGTCGAGGCGGTTCTCGAATTGACGCCCGACGATCCGGCTGAAATCGCGGCGCGCATGGGCGACTTGAAGGCCCGCCGCGAAGAAAAGCAGCCGCTCGATATGCCGAGCGCGGGTAGCACGTTCAAGCGTCCCGAGGGGTATTTCGCAGGCAAGCTTATCCAGGATTCCGAGCTGCGCGGATATCGCGTCGGCGGTGCGCAGGTGTCTGAGAAGCATACGGGCTTCGTCGTCAACGCGGGCGGCGCTACGGCTGCCGACGTCATGCAGCTTATCGAGGATGTGCAGGACCGCGTGAAAGAGCGCTTCGGCGTCATGCTGGAGCCCGAGGTGCGCATCTGGAGCTAGCGAAGCACGAAGCGAGGCGAAAGAAGAAAGGGCCGATTCCCGGGGAATCGGCCCTTTTGCGTATCGAGGGGCGTCATGCCTTGGCGGCGGCGCGTTCTTTCTTGCGGCGTACGAGGTATTTCACGACCAGCATGCCGATAAGGCCGCTTATGACGCCGACGATGATGCCGCCCAGGACGTCGCTGGGGTAGTGGACGCAGAGATAAAGGCGCGAGAAGGCGATGGACGCCGCCCCGAGCAAGGGAATGGCCTTGAACCAGGGATGCGCCATGGGAAGGAAGCATAGGGCCGTGGCCGCGGCGAACGAGCTTCCCGTGTGTCCTGAAGGAAACGAGAACGTGTGGGGCAGCTCGATGAGTTGCGTGGCCAGCGTGGGGTCGACAAGGAACGGCCGCGGCCTTTCGACGATGTTCTTGATTCCGATTTCGCCGATCAGGCATGCCGCCGCGATGGCGGTGATGACCACCGCGCCGTAGAAGCGGTATTCCTTCTTGCTGAGAAGCAGGGCGGCGATGACGAACCAGATGAAGGCGAGGTTGCCCAGCGAAGTGACGAACGGCATAACGGTATCGAGCACAGGGGATTGAAGCGCATTCTGTATGCCGTGCAGCACGGAAATATCTATGGAGGTAAGTCGTTCAAGCATGACGGGCATTGTACCGGCATGCCGGCCGCGCTCGGTGACGGGCGGGAAACGGATGCTCGCTCTTGCGCGCGCACGAAAAAGGCCTGCGCACGGATGCGCAGGCCTTGCAATGCGTGTCGACGGCATGTTCTGCCGTGCCGCGAGAGCGCCTAAACGGTTTCGAGCGCCTGGGCGATGTCGGCGATCAGGTCCTCGGTGGACTCGATGCCGCAGCTCATGCGCACGAGGTCGGCGCTGATGCCGGCGGCTGCGAGCTCGTCGTCGTTCATCTGGCGATGCGTGGAGCTTGCGGGGTGCAGGCAGCAGGTGCGCGCATCCGCCACGTGCGTGGCGATCTGGGCGAGCTTCAGGGCCGCCATGAACTTCTCGGCCGCAGGACGGCCGCCTGCGACGCCGAAGCTGACGACGCCGCAGCCTCCCTCGGGCAGGTACTTCTGGGCGAGGGCGTGGTACGCGTCGTCTTCGAGGCCGGGGAAACGGACCCAGGCGACCTTCGGATGCTCGTGCAGGAATTCGGCGACGGCCTGGCCGTTCTTGCAATGCTGGGCCATGCGGACGTGCAGGCTCTCGAGGCCCATGTTGAGCAGGAACGCGTTCTGCGGGCTCTGGATGCTGCCGAAGTCGCGCATGAGCTGGGCGGTCGCCTTGGTGATGAAGGCACCCTCGTTGCCGAAGCGTTCGGCGTAGGTGACGCCGTGATAGCTCTCGTCGGGCGTGGTGAGGCCGGGGAACTTGTCGGCGTGGGCCATCCAGTCGAATTTGCCCGAGTCGACGATGC
>USLD01000224.1 GCA_900555495.1 uncultured Slackia sp.
ATACGAACGCCGCTTCGAGGTATGCGAGCGCTGCAACAAGGTGACCTTGCGCCATGCGCTCTTCGCCGATCACCTGCCGGAAGGCTGCGCCTACGTGCGCATCTTCCGCGAACGGTAGGCAGACTTCGAAACGACCGCCCGTCCCGCCGAAGACGAACGGAACCGCGGCATTCGCCGCGCGGACCGCATGAAAACGCCCTCGCTTCCCAGCAAAGGAAACGAGGGCGTTTGCTTGTTCCTGTCGAATACGGCGCCGAATGCGGTATCGGAAGCCGCTACTCCTTCTCGGCGATTTCGCCGCGACGATACGCCTCGAGCAGCGCTTCGAGGTCGGCGATGCGTTCTTTGATCATCTTGCCCTTGTCGGTATCGGCCACGAGCATGCGATTCTCCATCCATGCGATGACGCTGCGCGACGAATGGATGTCGAGCTCTTTGAGCACCGCGGCGCGCGTCGACTCGAGCGGCTCGTGCGCCGCCAGAATCAGCTCGTACGAATTGGAGATAAGCGTATAGCCGGCGATGCCCGTCGTAGGCTGATACGCCTTCGAAAAGCCGCCGTCGATCGTAAGCACGCGACCGCCGCATTTCACGGGATCCTCGCCGTCTTTCACCTTCACCGGAACATGGCCGCACACGATGCGCGACGTCTTGGGGTCGAGGCCGAAATCTTCGAAGATGCCCGCCATGACCGCTTCGTCGTTGAGGAACGTGTAGAACGGATTCTTGACCTCTTTGCGCGCCGCCTTGTCGGCGATCAGGTACAACTCGAACGTGGCCATCTTGCTCTTCGCGAACAGCGGCGAGCCCTGGCCCAACCACAGATACCACATCAGGTCGCGCCCGCGCTTGCGCATAACGGGATCGGCGTCGAAGAACGCGGCGCGCACGTAGCGCTCCATTTCATCATAGAGCGCACGTCCCTTGAACTTCGTTCCGTACACGTCGGTTTCCATAAGCGTGCCGTCGGCGTTCAGCGGCACGCAGGCATGGAAGAGCAGGTTGCCGTTGTACACCTTGTACAGGCTGCCCGCCTCCAGGAAGAAATGCATGTGGCGCTGCAGCTTCTCGCAATTGACGAACGCCTGCTCGAGGCGCTGCATGACCTCTTCCTCTTCGGGGGTCATGCGATACGGGTCGGCGGGGTCGACCGTAGGAAACACGGTATCGGTGAGCTCGTATTCGACTCCGTCGACCGTCACGGTTCCCTTGTCGTAATCGATGCGGTGCAGCAGCTTGCGGTCCTGCAGACCGAAGCTGGGATTTTCGTCGATCAGCCGGGCCTCCACCTTGAACTGGATGATGGCCATGGCCTTCTGGATCTTCACGTTGAGCTCGCGCTCGGCATCGGACAGGTCGGGGTCGCCCTTCAATCCGAATGCCACGCACGGGTCGTCGGCGTATGCGGTCTGCGCGAACGACGCCAGCGGCAGGATGTTGATGCCGTACGCGTCTTCCAGAATGGAGAGATTGCCGTAACGGGCGCAGTTACGCACCACGTGGGCGATGCATCCGCGCTGGCCGAGCGAAGCGCCCATCCAGACGATGTCGTGATTGCCCCACTGGATATCGAGCGCGTGATAGCCCATGAGCGTATCCATGATGACGTGCGGATACGGGCCTCGATCGTAAATGTCGCCCACGATATGCAGGTGGTCGATGGAAAGACGTTGGATCAGCAGACACAGCTCTTCGATCAGGTCGCCGCCGCGACCCGTGCGGATGATGGCCTCGATGATCGCCGCGTAATAGGCCTTCTTATCGACGCCGTCGCGGTCTTCGGTCATCAGCTCTTCGATGATGTAGGCGAAGTTTTCAGGCAACGCCTTGCGCACCTTGGAGCGCGTGTATTTCTGAGCGGCACGCTTGCATACCGAGACGAGGCGCGGAAGCACCTCGGCATACCAGGCCTGGGAGGCCGCATCGTCGGCATCGGCCAGCACCAGCTCCATGCGCTCGCGCGGATAATAGATAAGCGATGCGAGCGAACGCTTTTCGGCGGCCGTAAGCGTGTCGCCGAACACGTCTTCGATCTTGAGGCGGATGGAGCCCGAGCCGTTACGCAGGATATGCGAGAATGCCTCGTATTCGCCGTGGATATCGGACGCGAAGAACTCGGTTCCCTTCGGAAGGTTCAGCACGGCGCTCAGATTGATGATTTCCGCCGACGCCTTGGCGGCAGAGGGAAACGACTGGGAGAGAAGCTCCAGGTATCGTTTTTCCGCTCTTTCCATGTTCAGCCTCCTTGGACCTGCGCTTACGCGCCGCATGACAGTCTTCGCCAAAAGGATACTACGGAGCGAATGCCGCATCATTCGGCCAATCGGCCGAAGGGCCGTTTGCGCCTCAGCGACGGAGGCGCAAACGGCGCCCGGGCGTG
>USLD01000225.1 GCA_900555495.1 uncultured Slackia sp.
ACCGACCCCGCCTCCCTGTAACACCGCCGATACGAACGGGCAGGCACGCAGCGAAAGCGACGACGGCCCGCCCTCGACGCTTTCGCTGCGTCGGAAAGGACCCCTTATGAACATGCACGCCCAAGGAACCGCCTTCAAATACGGCGACAACGTCGACACCGACGTCATCATCCCGGCCCGCTACCTCAACATCGCCGACCCGCAAGAGCTGGCGAGCCATGCCATGGAAGACATCGACGCCGACTTCGTGAAAAACGTGAAGCCGGGCGACATCATGGTAGTCGACAAGAACTTCGGCTGCGGGTCGTCGCGAGAGCACGCGCCGCGCGTTATCAAGGACAACGGCGTGGCCTGCGTGATCGCCGCCAGCTTCGCACGCATCTTCTACCGCAACGCTATCAACATCGGCCTGCCCATTCTTGAATGCGCCGAAGCCGCCGCGGCGATCGAGGCGGGCGACGAGGTGGCCGTCGATTTCGGCACCGGCGAAATCCGCGACGTCACCACGGGCAAGACCTTCCAGGCGCTTCCCTTCCCCGAGTTCATCCAGGGCATCATCGACAACGAAGGGTTGTTGAACAGCCTTAAGGCTCGCGGGGTTTAGACGACCGGCGTCAGGGCCGGGGCATGCCGTGCTCAAACAGTCCTGGGCTCGCTCGAAAGCCACAGTATGTGGCTTTCGGCTCGTGCGGAACCGCGTGCGGCACGCCCCGGCCCCTGGGAGTTTTTTTTGGAACCCCGCGAGACTTTCGGCCGCAGGGGGAAGTGGGGCCTGGCGGATGATGCGAGAAGTGGGGCTGCTTCGCTTCGCTTTCCGCAGACCTGGAAGGGCGCTGGAGGGGCCGAAGGCGCTGACGCAGGGCATGCATCGGGGCTGCAGCTGAGATCGGTCGGAAGCGATCCGTGGAAACAGCGGCCGATCGCAGTCAAAGCGTAAAACACCCCTTCCCGGCCCATTCGCCACTACGACACATAACACTTGAACCGCCCGCCCTTCGGCGGCGGATTGATAGAAGGAGACAGCCATGAAATTCGATATCGCCGTGATGAAGGGCGACGGAATCGGACCGGAAATCGTCGACGAGGCGCTGAAGTGCCTCGATAAGGTAGGCGAGAAATTCGGCCACGAATTCGTATACGACGAAGTGCTCATCGGCGGCGCAGCCATCGACGCGACCGGCGTCCCGCTGCCGCAGGAGACGATCGATGCCTGCCTGGCGTCCGACAGCGTGATCCTGGGCGCCGTAGGCGGCCCGAAATGGGATAGCCGACCTTCCGAAAACCGCCCTGAAAAAGGCCTGCTCGGCATTCGCAAAGCACTGGGGCTGTTCGTGAACCTGCGCCCCGCGAAGCTCTATGCGCCCTTGGCAGACGCCTGCCCGCTCAAGCCCGAACGCATCGCCGACGGGCTCGACCTCATGGTGTGCCGCGAACTGACGGGCGACGTGTATTTCGGCGCGAAGCATCGCGACGAGGACGGCACGGGACACGACGACATGAACTACTCGATCGCCGAAGTGGAGCGCATCGCGCATCGCGCCTTCCAGATGGCCCGCCAGCGCCGCAGCCACGTGACGAGCGTCGATAAGGCGAACGTGCTCGAAACCAGCCGCGTATGGCGCGAAACCGTCGAACGCGTCGCAGCCGACTATCCCGATGTGACCGTCGACTATATGTACGTGGACAACGCCGCCATGCAGCTTGTCACCAATCCCGGGCAGTTCGACGTGATGCTCACGGGCAATCTGTTCGGCGACATCCTCTCCGACGAGGCGAGCTGCATCACAGGCTCGATCGGCATGCTGCCCTCCGCTTCCATCGGCGAGACGAACCTGGGCATGTACGAACCCATCCATGGCAGCGCGCCCGACATCGCCGGCAAAAACATCGCGAACCCCATCGCCACTATCCTTTCCGTCGCCATGATGCTGCGCTACAGCTTCGATCTTGCCGCCGAAGCCGACGCTATCGAAGCCGCCGTGAACAGCGTGCTCGAAGCGGGGCATCGCACGGGCGATATCGCGAAAGCAGGCGAGAAGAAGCTTTCCTGCTCCGAAATGGGCGACCTGATCGCCGCCGCGATCTAGGTGCCCGAACGACCCGGAAAGCACGGCGGGGCCCGTAAGCGTCGACACGCTTTCCGGACAGACGGCAGGCCCGAAGCCGAAGCCCGCCGAAAATAAGAAAGCCCATGCGGCGAGCGGGTAGAACGCGCCGCTCCGTCATGTTACATTTGCGGCGAAAGGGCGCATTTTCGAAAGATAGGAGCTTTCATGAAGTACGAGAACATCCTGGTTCCTTACGATGGATCCGACTCCGCTAAAAAGGCCTTGGCCACGGCGCTCGAGTACGTCGACTTGGG
>USLD01000226.1 GCA_900555495.1 uncultured Slackia sp.
TCGGAGCCCGCTAAGCATCGAAGAGGCCCCTGCAAAAAATAAAGGAGTCGGACCGCCGCATTCGGCAATCCGACTCCTTTGCGTTCGAATCACTATGCCATCCGCATGCGCACGCTCATGTCGATGGGCTTGGCGGTATAGGGCGCCGTGGTGGCCAGGCCGTCGACGCCGGTTCTTGCATAATCGGCGACGTTTTTATCGTTCACGCCGCCTGCAGCCACGATCGTCAGGCGCGGGTCGATCGCGCGCAGCTGCTTCACCAAATCGGCCAGCTCGTCGACGGCAAGCTTATCCACCTGCACGCCGTCGACGCCCGCCCACGGCACGCGGCCGCCCGATTCGGCGCACGCACGCGCGCTTTCGGCGTTCACGCGCGCAAGCTGCAGCGCGCGCTTGGCATCCACCTCGACGAACAGCTTCTTTTCGACGCATCGACGCCTGATCGCCGGCAGCTGCTCGACGAACTTCTCGAAGCCGCCCATGAACGCCAGATGATGGTCGAACACGAGCACCGTTTCCGACAAGCCCAGACGGTGAGGAAACGCCCCGCCCGCAAGAACCGCGTCAATCAGCAGGCTCTTCACGCCGGGCATGCTCTTGCGCGTCGTCAAGATCTCGCACGCAGGATCGACCGCATGAGCGGCGTCTACCATGGCGCGCGTCTTCGTGGCCACCGCCGAGCAATGATCGAACACATTCAGACACACCTTCCACGCCTGATGCAGCGCGGCGGCGCTTCCCTCCATCGTCATGAACGACTCCCCCGCCTGCAAAACATCGCCCGACGCCGCATGGCCCGTCACGCGGCACCCCAGCTTGCACGCGATACGCTCGGCGACCTCGACGCCCGCAAGCACGCACGCCTCGCGCGTGAAATACTCCATCGCTCCCTGCTGCTCGGCGACGCCCAGCGCATGGCTCGTCAAATCGAAATACGGCACGTCTTCTGCAATGATGCGGTCGATCAATTCATCGGATACGGTAACCATGAGGCCCCCTGACACACGGCGAAACGAATACAGCGCCCCGCCCCTCCCCGAACACGGCGCGCTTCCGATGATAAACCATCCCCGCCACCCTGGCCGAAACCCGGCGCCGCCCACGCCCCTGACGTATCAAGCATCAAACGTCAAACCGACGAAAAATCCCCTTGCTACACTGCCGCGCAAGGAAGCGAACCGGTCGAAGCAAGAGCGGCGACAGCATCGCACGCACCCTCCCTCGACAGGTTCGCAGCACATTCGGGGAAGGGAGTCATCATGTTCTTCTACGAGCCGCTTACGGCCACGGCATGGGTGAGCGTCCTGCTGTATCTGGCGTTCCTCATCGGCATGAACGAGCTGTCGCGCATCAACAAATGGGTCGGCGGCGCCATCTTCATCGCATTGCCGCTGGTCCTGACCATTTTCGTCTGGCCGCACACCGCGGTGGAAGGCACCGGCGCAGGCACGTGGTTCCAATGGGTGAAAACGTATTCGTGCTTGGCGGGCGCCATCCTCGGCTGGCTGATCGTCTACTTCCCCGCCTTCCAGAAGAAATACATCGTCTGCATTCCGCCCATCATCTTCGCCATCAACATCCTCGAGGCGTGCATCCGCGACTTCCAGCTTACGGGCGTCAACGGCATCGTGGACGGCTATATGGTGGTCGGCGGCCCATGGAACATCATCAACGGCATCGCCGGCATCCTGAACGCGCTGTGCATCTGCGGCTTTTTCGGAATCATCGTCAGCCGTGGCAAGAAGAAGGACTTCGTATGGCCCGATCAGCTGTGGTTCTGGATCATCGGCTACGATCTGTGGAACTTCGCCTACACCTACAACAGCGTTTCCGACCGTTCGATGTATTGCGGCCTGGTGCTTCTTGCCGCCTGCACGATTCCCGCATTCTTCATCAAACGCGGCGCCTATGCGCAGCATCGAGTGCGTACGCTTGCCGTGAACATGATCGTCACCATGACGATCCCCTGGTTCTACCTGCACCCGGCGTTCGTAGTGCACTCCACCAACGCGCCCGCCGCGCACATGACGATCTCGGTCATCGCCCTGCTGTTCAACATCGGCGTATTCGTCTACCAGGCATACACGATCATCAAGAAGAAGCGCAACCCGTTCAAGCAGGAGCTCTACATCGACAACCCCGGATTCCGCAAGGTGTACCTCGAGAACATCGACGTTCCCGAAGACCGGCGCGAAGCGGCCTTGGCCAATCTGGAAGAGTTCGGCTACGAAGCGGCTTGGGATAAGAAGGGCCGCGTCGACACCATGGTCACGCGTCCGTAACGTCCGCAGCTTATGCGCCGCCGCAGCAGCGTGCGCGGCGGCGCCCACGACCCGAGGAGGGACCCCATGGGCATCCT
>USLD01000227.1 GCA_900555495.1 uncultured Slackia sp.
CCGCTACCATCACGTCATCTTGATAGCGCTGGTATCCGTAACGGATCGCGATATCGCCCAGACCGCCTGCACCGACCGTGCCCGCCATGGCCACAAAGCCGAACAGGGTAATGAACGTGATAGACAAACCCCTGATCAGCGAGGGAACGCTTTCGGCCAACAGAACCTTGAACACGATCCGGCTCGTCGACGCTCCGAAGCTCGAAGCCGCCTCGACCAGGACCTCCGACAGGCTCTGCTCGACCATGCGGGCGACGAAGGGAATGGCAGCCGCGGAAAGCGGCACGATGGCTGCGGCCACGCCGAGCGACGTTCCCACGAGGGCGCGGGTCGCGGGGATCATGAACACGATCAGGATGATGAAGGGAACGGAGCGGCCGATGTTGACCAGCCAGCCCGCGACGCTGTTGAGCACGCGATGAGGATGCAGGCCGCCCGGAGCCGTAAGCACGAGCAAAACGCCCAGCGGAATGCCGAACGCGTACGCGAACGCGGTGGAAAGCACGGTCATCACGACGCTGTCGAGCGTGCCCTGCGCCATAAGCGCGCCATACTGGTCGAAAAACGATACGATCGCGTCCATTTACACCGCCTCCTTCGCACAAGCCGCCGCAGCGGCGAAAGGACGATGGGGACGGATGACATCGTCGGCTTCGATCAGAAGACGGGCCGCCTCGCTTCGAGGCGCGACGAGCACGTCTTCAACGGGACCGGCTTCGACGAGGCGTCCGCGATCGATGACCGCCACCTTGTTGCACACCTGACGCGCCACGGAAAGCGAATGGGTGATGACCACCACCGTCACGCCGAGCTGCTCGTTGATATCGCGCAGAAGGCCCAGGATGGAGTGCGTGGTCAACGTATCCAAGGCGCTCGTCGCCTCGTCGCAAAGCAAGATCTTGGGATCGTTGGCCAAAGCGCGGGCGATCGCCACGCGCTGCTGCTGGCCGCCCGAAAGCTGGCTGGGATAAAAGCCCGCCTTGTCGGCAAGGCCCACCAGTGAAAGCAGCTCGCGGGCGCGGGCGTCGGCCGATGCCTTGGAAACGCCTCGCAGCTCGAGCGGAAACGTCACGTTGCGCAGCACGTCGCGCTGTTGGAACAGGCTGAAGCCCTGGAAGATCATGCCGATCCGCGAGCGCAGAGCGCGCAGATCCTTGCCCTGATAGCAGGTGACGTCGACGCCGTCGATGACCACCGAACCGCTTGTAGGGCGCTCGAGCAGATTGATGCATCGAACCAGCGTCGACTTGCCCGCGCCCGATTGTCCGATGATGCCGAACACGTCGCCGCGTTCGATATGAAGCGTCACATCGCGCAACGCGTCATGCGTGCCCGACCGACCTTCGTAGGTCTTGGAGAGATTCTTGAGATGTATCATGATTCCTCATACATACCATAGGGGAAAACAACGAGAATGCGGCACGACACGGCCGCCTGGAAGCTAGGCCTGAGTATCGGCCCATGCGCCGATAAACCCAGGCTTGGGCATGTGCATCGGCATGAAGCTCATGGTATGTACGGATACGAAAATCATGCGAACCACTATAGTGCGTTAAAGCGATTCGTCAAGAAGAATTATGAAAAAAGCCGCCCGTTTCGGTAACGGACGGCTTTTAAGCCGGTATGCCCAGCCTTCGAGCGGCGCGCTTACGAATCCTTCGAGGGCTTCGAGACGTCGTAGAGTTCGTCGAAGCGAGCAAGGTGCTCCTTCGCGTTTCCCTGCGTATACACCGCCAAGATCTCGTCCTTGTGCTCGGAAGGCTTCCCGAATGTCACATCAAGCGCCCAGGCATTCGTCATGGCGCTTACGCGGCCGATTTGACACTCGTACAGCTCGACTACAGCCGCCGCCTGCTCGGCATAGGCCGACTGCTGGGGGATATGCATGGCTTCGAGTCCCTTCAGGTCTTCCTGAAGGTCGGAAAGCACCTTGTCGGCGAATTCCTTGGAAGCGGTACGCGCATCCATCGAATTAGCCAGGAAGTTCGCGTTGAACTCCTCGACGCAAGTCGCAATGCGCTCGTCGTAGACGGACAGCTTGCCATAGGCTGCATCGAGCGAATTGAATATCTCGGCTTCGGTCAGTTTGACCTGTGACTTGTCTTCGATCTTGGCGGAAGAGGCGCCGCTTTCGCCCTGCGAGCCCTCGCCTGAATCCTTATCGGCCTCGGAAGCGGAATCATCGCTTTTCGACGGCTCTTCCGTCGATGCCTTGTCGTCAACGCCTGACACGGCAATAGAATCTTTATCCTGACCGCCCCAACCACCGAGATACGCAGCAGCCAGGCCGCCTGCTGCAGCCAACAAAAGAACGATCGCCACACCCGCCGCGATAAGGAT
>USLD01000228.1 GCA_900555495.1 uncultured Slackia sp.
CACTTCGACTTTACGCATTTCAGCGCCGTCAGCCCCGCCGAGCTGGCCGAGGCCGGAGAGCTCACGCGCAAGGAAATCGTCAAGGTCTTGCGCGATGAGTTCGGCATCCCTCGCAACGAAGCCTACGACCTGGCCATGAAGGCATAGCGCCGCATGCGGGCGCAGCGCAGCCTCGGCCCGACTCGGCGCCGCCTGCGGCCTATTCGTCCTGTTTTGTTCCGGGCTTCTTGGCGCGCGGCCGACGACGCGATACGATGCCCGCAAGTCAAAGCGCTGAAAGCGAGGAGCACATGAATAATTTCACCTACTATTCTCCGACCGAGTTCGTGTTCGGCCGCGGGGTCGAAGAGGGCGTGGGCGCGAAGGCCGCCGCGCACGGTTACAAGAAGGCGCTGCTTGTCTACGGCAAGGGGTCCGTGGTGCGCTCGGGCCTGCTCGACCGCGTGAAGGCGTCTCTCGATGCGGCGGGCGTCGAGCATGTCGACCTTGCCGGCGTGCGTCCGAATCCTGAGGTGGAAAGCGTGCGTGCCGGCATCGCCATGGTGCGCGACGAAAACGTCGACCTGATTCTTCCTGTCGGCGGCGGAAGCGCGATCGACTGCGCGAAGGCGGTCGCGTTCGGTGCTCTCTACGATGGGGACGTGTGGGATTTCTTCTGCGGCAAGGCTGCGGTCGAGCGTGCACTGCCCATTTTCTGCGTGCTCACCATTCCCGCAGCGGGCTCCGAAGCGTCCAGCTCGTGCGTCATCAGCAATGACGAGCTGCATGCCAAGCGCGGCACGAACGGCGACGCGTTCCGTCCCGCCGTTTCGTTCATGAATCCCGAAATCACGTTCACTTTGCCGCCGTATCAGACGGCCGCCGGCGTGACGGATATGATCGCCCATATCTGCGAGCGTTGGTTCTCGGGCGTGGGCGCCGTTCCCGTCACCGACAACATCGCGGCGGGTTTGATTCGCGCGCTTATCGACGCGGCCCCTCGCGTGCTTGAGAATCCCGAAGACTACGATGCCCGCGCCGACATCATGTGGGCCGGCATGCTGGCCCACAACGACATCGCCGGCTGCGGCCGCGCGCTCGCTCCGACGGGCCGTGCGGGCGGCTGGGAGAGCCACGGCCTCGAGCATGAGATGTCGGCGTTCGATACTTCGATCACGCACGGCGCGGGCCTGGCGGTCATCATGCCCGCATGGATGCGTTACGTCTGGCGCGAAGACCCGAGCCGTTTCTTGCAGTTCGCGCTCGATGTGTTCGATATCGAGCCGATCGATGGAAGCGACGAGGCTATCGAGGATGCCGTGACCGCCGCGATCGACGAGCTGCAGGCGTTCTTCGTGGATATGGGCATGCCCAAGACCATGGGCGAGCTGGGTCTGCGCGAAGAGGACGTCGATGCTATCGTCGAAACCCTGCGCGCTACGAAGGGCGACGTGTTCGGAGCATTCAAGAAGATCACGATGGAAGACGCCAAGGCGATCTATCTGTCCGCTTTCGTCGATCCCGCGCTGCCGGCTCTCGATGAAGACGAGGTCGAAGAGGCGTAATCGCTATTCGACGCGGTTAAGCGGCGGGCTTTGCATAAAGGCCCGCCGCTTTTCGTTTTCGGTCGAATGGGGCCTGTTCGCGGCCGGAAAGCGTCATGCCGTGCGCCGGCCTGCGGCCACGGCGGGCCGCTATGCTGCGGGGCATGGGGTTTTGCCTGTCTCACATATCCGCGCTCGAATATTGGCGCTCGCTCGACGCGTTCGATTCCTCTCTCCTTCTTGCCGGGGGCGCCTCTTCGCGCACCGCGGTGCCGCACCCATCAGCAGGCGGCGTGATTTCATGTCGAGAAATCGCAGATGAAGTGCTCGCCGGCGCCGGTCCTCTTTCCGAGCCCGTCCATATCCTCGTTCCGTCCAAAGACTGCAGGCGCACGACGGATGTGCTGGTATTCCATGTGCGCGCCAACCCCGTTCCGAGGAATTCCCTGTACGCCCTTTCGAAAGGGGGATTCGTCGCCTCGCCCGAACTGACGTTCGTGCAATGCGCCGCGAGCGAATCGCTTTTCGACCTCATGCGGATCGGCGCGGAGCTTACGGGGTCGTACGGGATCGTCGTCGACAGGTCGCAGTACGAGGACGCCTTCTGCGGCTTCGTCAAGCGCGAGCGGTTGAGCAGCGTCGCCAAGATGCAGGCGTTCCTCGCGAGAGTTCCGGGCGACCGAGGGCTGCGCAAAGCCCGCCGCGCCTTGCGCTACATTCCCGAGAACTGCGCCTCTCCCATGGAGGCGGCGCTTGCGCTGCTCCTGCATCTTCCGCGCTCCTTGGGAGGCTACGGATTGCCGAATCCGCATATGA
>USLD01000229.1 GCA_900555495.1 uncultured Slackia sp.
CGCAGGGCTCGACATCGCCTGCGGCATTGATGTGCAGGTAGCGCCGCCCGCCCGCAATGCAACCGCCGACGAATTCCCCGTCGTTTTGGAAATCAAGTGTGAACAGGGGTTTTTTCGAACGCATCGCGCGAACGAACCGATAGAGATGCTCGCGCTGCTCGACGCTCGGCATCAGTTCGACGGGCGCATCGGAGCCCACGGGCATGAACGTGAAGATCCAGCAGAACAGGGCGCCTGCGTCGATGAGACGGTCGAAATACTCCTCGGAGGCGACCGCCTCGGCGTTTTGCGAGGTGTAGCATGCGGAGATGCCGAACGGCAGGCGATGCTTCTTCAGCAACGCCATGGCCGCCTCGATGCGGTTGTAGGTTCCTTCGCCGCGGCGGGCGTCGGTGGTCTCGGGCGACCCTTCGGCGCTGATGGCGGGCACGAAGTTCTTCACGCGGATCATGTCCTGGCAGAACTGCTCGTCGATCAGCGTGGCGTTGGTGAAGCAGAGAAACGCGCAGTCGGGGTGCTTCTCGCACAGGCGCAGGACGTCCTTCTTGCGTACGAGCGGCTCGCCGCCCGTGTAGATGTAAACGTGGATGCCGAGCTCTTTTCCCTGGCAGATGATCGAATTGATGTCCTCGAAGCTCAGATTGAGCTTGCGGCCGTAATCGGCGGCCCAGCATCCGGTGCAGTGCAGATTGCAGGCGCTGGTGGGGTCGAGCAGGATGGCCCAGGGTATGTTGCAGCCGTATTCGCTGCGCGCCTTCTCCTGCTTCGGCCATGCGAGAAGGTTCGCTTCCACCAGAAAGGTCTTCAGCAGCGAGGGTACGACCTCTTCGTTGAGGTGCAATGCCTTCATGACAAGCTCGTACCAGTTGTTCTTCTGCTCGAACGAGGTACGGAACGCCTTGCGCTGCTCGGGGAACAGCGACTCGGGCACCAGCGGCTCGAGCATGTCCATGATCACGTCGACATGTCCTTCGGGGTCTTTGACGATATAGTCGATGAGCTTGTTCAGAGCTGCACGCTTCATACGCTCGCTTGCATTCACGATGGCCGTCCTTTCCGCGCGGACCTCTATGGATTCGTGTTTTCCATGTTGTTTTTTCTACATATGGGGATTATATTCTTATGGACATCGACCACAATTGCCAATGATGCGGGTCGTGCGCACTACGCCGCATCGTGACGAGGAACGAGGGGAAACGAATCATGGAACGTGAACGTGCGACGAAGCCGAAGAAAACCGACCGACGCGTTTTGAAGACGCGCAAGGCCTTGTTCGAGGCGTTCGATCGCCTCCTTTGCACGAAAGACTATGACAAGATCACGATATCCGAGCTTGCCCGCGAAGCGGATATCGACCGTAAGACCTTTTACCTTCATTACAGTTCGATCGACGATATGATCGATGACAAGGTCGACGCCATGGTGGCCGAGATTCTCGACGACGTCGAAGACGACATGCAGCGTCGCAGAGACGAGACGGCCGAGAATGTCGAACCCGACCTCCATGTGTTTTTCGCGGGCGTGAATCGCGCGATGATGGAGCATCTTCCCATGAAAGAGCACATCTTTTCGGCGATGCCCGCGACGATGCTGGCGGACCGCTTGGCGCGTCCGTTGGCGAAAGAAATCAGGCGTCGCGGACCTGCGCGCATCAAGGTCGAAGACGACGTGCTGGAAATCTATATCGCATCGCTGGTCGGCGGCATTCTGGGAGCATATAGCGCCTGGATCGATCGCGGTATGAAGGTGTCCGACGAGCGCGTGTCCGATATCGCGAGCCGCATGCTGGGCGTGTGCGTGCGCGAGTTCTTCGAGCTGGGCGGCTTCTAGTCCGTCTCGGGTGCTTCGCGGGGAGCTTATCCCTGCAAAAGCTCGTATAGCTCGTCTCCGGTCAGGCGTAGCGACGGGGCGGCATTGGCCCCGACGATCTTGTCGGCCAAGTCGCTTTTCGCCTGCTGGAGCGCCACGATGCGCTCTTCGATCGTTCCTTTCGCGATCACCTGGTGCACGCTGACGCAGCGCGTCTGTCCGATGCGGTGGGCGCGGTCGGTGGCCTGCGCCTGGGCGGCGGCATTCCACCAGGGGTCGGCGTGGATCACGACTGACGCGCCCGTCAGGTTCAGGCCCGTGCCGCCCGCTTTGAGCGATACCAGGAATACCGGCGTATCGTCGGCATTGAACGCGTCGACCAGGTCGACGCGTTCTTTTTTCGGCGTCGCGCCGGTGATGGTGTAGTAGGGTATGCCGAGTTTGTCCAGCTCGTCGGCGATCAGCGACAGAAAGCTCGTGAACTGCGAGAAGACAAGCGTCTTCTGCC
>USLD01000230.1 GCA_900555495.1 uncultured Slackia sp.
CCATTCGTTCTGCATGATGCCCAAGAAATTGACCATCTGGTTGCACAGGCTTGCCAGATGCCTCGCAGGCTTGGACGAGATCTTGCCAGGCACGCCGCCCAGGCCCTCTTCGATCAGCTGGCGAAGCGACCAGCCCGCGCAGTAGCCCGTCAGCATGGACAGGTCGTGAAGATGGATATCGGCGTTGCGGTGCGCCTGGGCCGTTTCGGCATCGTAGACCTCGGACAGCCAGTAGTTCGCCGTGATCGCGCCCGAGTTGGACAGGATCAAGCCGCCCACGGAGTACGTGACGGTGGCGTTTTCCTTCACGCGCCAGTCTTCGATCTTGAGGTAGCCGTCCACGAGCTTTTTGTAGTCGAGCAGCGTGTCGCGCGTATTGCGCACGTTCTCGCGCTGGCGGCGGTACAGAATATAGGCCTTGGCCACGTCGGCATAGCCCGCTTCGGAAAGCACCTCTTCGACGCTGTCCTGGATCTGCTCGACGCCGATCAGGTCGTTTTCGATCCTCTGCTCGAAATGCGCCGTCACGTTGAGGGCCAGCATGTCGATGACCGTGGGATGGTAATTCTTCTTGCACGCCTGAAACGCCTTGGCGATGGCCGCCGATATCTTCGCGATGTCGAAGGCGACGACGGCGCCGTCGCGCTTGATGACCTGGTACATGGTGCCCGCCTTTCCCTCTTGATGCCCTCGATGATAAGCGCTCGAAAATAGAATTCAATATCTTGCAATATCATTCATACTTCAACACAACATATGGTGGTGTTATGCCGTATTCGAGCGCACCTGGGCAAACGCCGTCCGCCGAAAAGCGCGGCTGCCGACCGCCGTCGACGAGCGGCGGCGGGGAACGTGCCGAAACCCGGCGCGGGCGGGCGCAGGGCTTTCGGCCGCGCAGACGGACGAACGGAGCGCGCGAGGCAAGCCGCTCGACGATGCGCGCCATGGCGGCTTCGTCGTAGGCGCTCAACACCCCCGGCCCCGCAAGCACGTCGGGCGAATCCGCATAGCGTTGCAGATACCACGCCTGCGCGCCGCGCAGCTCGTCGGCCATGGCTTCGAGGTGCGCCATGTCGTGCAGCTCCCGCACCACGGTGGTGCGGAACTCGTAGGCGATAGGCCCTTCCATCAGCAGGCGGGCGCTTTCCTGCACCGCGCGCACCACTTCGGGCGCCGCATCGTCGCGCAAACCCGCCGCCCGGGCATAATGCGCCCGGCTTGCTTTGACGTCCATGGCCGCGTAGTCAAGCAAGCCGGCGTCGATCAAGGCCGCCAGGCGCTGCGGATGCGCGCCGTTGGTGTCGAGCTTCACCCGATAGCCCATCTCTTTGATGCGCCCGCACAACTGCGCAAGACCGTCCCTCAGCAAGGGCTCGCCGCCCGAGATGCACACGCCCTGCAGCACGCCGCGGCGCTTTTCCAGAAAGGCCCAGAAGGCGTCTTCGTCCGCCGCGGGAAAGCCCGCCCCGCCCTGCGGCGCCACCAGCGACGCGTTATGGCAGAACGGACAGCGGAAATCGCAGCCCGGCAGAAACACCGTGGCCGCCATGAGGCCCGGATAATCGACCAGCGAAAGTTTCTGCAGTCCCGCTATTTCCATAAGCTCCCCTTTCCGCGCGGCCGTTTCGTTCCATATAACCCCGCGCCCGCCGCACGAAACCGGCGCGATCCGCATGCGGCCCTGCGCCGTCCGTGCTCGGCGCCGCGAAACCCCATGCCGGCACGACGTGCCCGTCTACCGACGCAAGCCGCATCGGGCCGCAATGCAAAAAACCTCCCGCCTTCGGCCGGCAAGCGGCTGAAAACGGGAGGTTCGAAACGATGCCGAAAAGGCGCGCTACTTGGCCTCGATGACCGGGATTTCTTCCTCGTACGCCTCGTCCAGATGGCCTTCATAGACATAATGCTTGGTCTCGCGGGCGATCATACCCGAAAGCAGCAGCACCATGATGATGTTGGGGATGGCCATGAGGGCGTTGCCGATGTCGGAGACGGTCCACACCACGTCGCCCACGCCGATCGCGCCCAGAAAGCCCACGACCACGTACAGGATCTGGTAAGGACGGATAGCCTTGCGGCCGAACAGATACGTGGCGCAACGATTGCCGTAGTAGCTCCAGCCCAAGATGGTGGAATACGCGAAGCTGATCATGCCGATCACCAAGATGGGCGTTCCCAGGTACGGAATGGTGGCGAAAGCCGCGCTGGCGAGCGCCGCGCCTTCCTTGATGCCGCCTCCCTCGATGATGCCGGGGTTGGCAAGCAGCGTAGACACCAGCACGATGCCGGTGATGGCGCAGATGACCACG
>USLD01000231.1 GCA_900555495.1 uncultured Slackia sp.
GTTGCCGGGGCCGGTGATCTTCGCCACGCGCGGAATCGATTCGGTCCCGTACGCCAGCGCCGCGATCGCCTGAGCGCCGCCGACGGCATACACCTCGTCGACGCCCGCGACCTTCGCCGCCGCCAACGTATAGGGCGAGATGCCTCCTTCCTTCTGCGGCGGCGTCACCATGACGATGCGTCCGACGCCCGCGACCTTCGCGGGAATGGCGTTCATGAGGACGGTCGACGGATACTGCGCGCGTCCGCCCGGCACGTAGATGCCCGCCGAAGAGACCGGCGTCACCTTCACGCCGAGAATGGTGCCGTCGGCGCGGGTCGTGAACCACGACTGCGTGAGCTCGCGCTCGTGGAAATCTCCGATCTGGCGCGCCGCCTTCTCGAGCGCCTCCAAAAACGCTGGATCGACGCGTTCGAGCGCCTCGTCCATCGCTGCGGAATCGACTGCGAACGACGTGGGCTCGACGCCGTCGAATTTCAGGCAGAACTCGCGCAGGGCCTCGTCTTTGCGAGAACGGACCTCGTCGACGATCCCCTGGGCCGCCTCCATGATATGCGCAGGCAGAACGCCCTGGCGAGGCAGCTGTTCGGGCGCAAGGCGGGCGCCTTGCGAAAGACGTATGACGTTCATCTGCTATTCCTTTCTCGTATTGGAGAGCGCGCAGGCCAGGCGCCTGACGCGTTCGTCGCATCGCAGGCTTGCGGGGTTGGCGAAGAAGCGGGCGCCGCATTCGAGCACGTCGTCTACGACCGTCAGGCCGTTTTCGCGCAGCGTGGTGCCCGTCGCCGTGATGTCGATGATGCGTTCCGCCATGCCGACCATCGGTCCAAGCTCGATATTGCCGTGAAGCGTGACGATATCGGCCTGCATGCCGAGACGGTCGTAGTAGGCCTGCGCGATTCGGGGATACTTCGTGCAGACGCGGATGCTGCCGAATCGAGCGTAGCGGGCGTCGGCGGCGCCTGCGGCATCTGCAGGCTCGGCGACGACGAAACGACAGATGCCGTATCCCAGATCAACCAGCTGCACCGCATCGAGGTCGGCTTCGATGAGGGAATCGTTGCCGCAGATGCCGCAATCGGCTCCCCCCGACGCCACGAATGCAGGGGCATCGCTCGGACGGACGATCACGAAATCGACGTCGTCCGCGTGCACGACGAGCTTTCGCCCCGGCTCACGCAGCGCTTCGACATCGAGACCGGCGCGATCGAGGGCGGCCACCGTATCGGCGAACAGCGAACCTTTCGGAACCGCCACGCGCAACGGGCGGCGCACGGCGGCCGAATCGAGCGAGAGCGATTCTTCGATCTGCTCGAGCGAAAGGGCGAAGCCTGCTGCGGAAAGGCCTTCGCCGCCGAGGCGAGAGAACGCGTCGTCGTATCGTCCGCCCGAGCCGAGTGCGCCGGGAAGACCGCGGGCGTAGATGCCGAAGACGAGGCCCGTGTAGTAGTCGAACGAATTCATGACGGAGAAATCGACGCCGATCCTTTCCGACAAGCCGAGGGCGCGCGCGGCCGACAGGACCCCTTCGAGCTCGGTCACGCCGGCGTCGTCCGCGCCGCATGCGACGAGGATTTCGCGCGCACGACCGAGGCATGCCGCGTCGCCGCCGATGCGGCACAGCTGCGAAAGCGCGCGGCGGGCCTGCTCGGGCAAGCCGAATCGTTCGGCAAGGTCGTCGATTCCGACCAGGTCGGATGCGTTGGCGCATTCGAGCACCGCATTGCGCTGGCCGTCGGAAAGGGGAAGGGCGGCGAGCAGGTCTTTCATGGGTCGGACGCTGCCGCAAACGATGCGCCAGCCGGGAACGCCCGCCGCATCGAGCGCGTCTGCCGCAAGCGAGAGGACCTCGATATCGGCCGAAGGGCCGCGCTCGCCGATGAGTTCGATGCCGAGCTGCGTGAACTGACGTGAGCGGCCCATGAAACGAGCCTGGTCGCGCACGATAGGCGCAGCATAGCGAAGACGGAACGGCGCCGAAGCGTGCTCGAGACGCGTCGCCACAAGACGTGCGATCGGCATGGTCAGATCGCTTCTCACCATCAGAAGGCGCCCGTCGCTATCGAACAGCTGGAAAGCCGCGTCTTCGACGCAGGCCGCGCGTTCGATCGAGCGCCTGTCTTCGAGAAGCGGGGTTTCGACGGGCAGATAGCCGCGTCGTGCGAACGCGTCGCTCACCGTGCGGATAATCCGTTCGCGGCGAAGCGCCTCTTCGGGCATGATGTCCCTGAACCCTCGCGGGCATACCGGCTTCACTGCAGCGCCCCTTTCTCTTTCATGTGCTCTCATACTTTATCAT
>USLD01000232.1 GCA_900555495.1 uncultured Slackia sp.
AACGTGGATCCCGCCCTGTTTGAGATCAAGGACCGCAGCCTCCTGCCTCCCGCTTGGAAGGCATTCCTGCCCATTGTGGTGCTGCTGCTGGTGATCATCGTGGGCGGCCGCTTCGTGTCCAACTCCACCATGCTGGCCACTTGCGCCATGCTGCTGGGCGCAGTCCTCACCTATGTGCTCAATTTCCCCAAGTTTAAGGGCAAGGACTGGAAGGCCCTGCTGGGCGACGGCCTGGGCGACGTCATCACGGCGCTTCAGGCGGCCGACCGCGCCCGCAAGCTCGAGCAGGCGGTGTAATTTCCGAAGGCACGCGAGATACGGTTTCTCGCATCGAAGCGCCCGGCATGTCCGGGCGCTTTTCTGTAGGCGCATTATCGCGCGAACGGCGCCTATGCGCGCAATGAGCAGGGGAAAGAGATAAGAAAGAGAGGCATTCATGGCGAATTCGACCGAGGTGTGGACCGTCAAGGCGGCGCTCGATTGGACCGTGGGCTATCTCGAAAGGAAAGGCGACGAGAATCCCCGCCTTTCGGCCGAGTGGCTTCTTGCCGAAGCGACGGGCATGCGCCGCATCGACCTGTACGTGAATTTCGACCGCCCTCTCTCTATGGATGAGCGCGATATCCTGCGCGGCTACGTCTCGCGTCGCGGCGCGGGCGAACCCCTGCAATACATCACCGGCGAAGTGGCTTTCCGTCATATCGCCGTGAAGGTCAAGCCTGGAGTCCTGATTCCACGTCCTGAGACGGAGGTGCTGGTCAGCGAGGCATTGTCGCTGCTGCCTGCCCAGAAGCGCCGTTGTGCGATCGATTCGCTTTCTTTCGAAGAGCAGGAGGCGCTGCTATCCGCCGCAACCGAAGGCGGCGACGCGGCGTTCGCCGACGACGGAGGGGAGTGCGGTCCTTTGGCGGCCGACCTATGCACCGGTTCCGGCTGCATTGCATGCTCGATCGCTTACGAATACCCGTGTGCGCGTGTCATCGCCACCGATATCTCGCCCGTCGCGGTTTCGCTCGCGAACGACAACGTTGCGGCGCTCGGGCTGTCCGACCGCGTCGAGGTGCGCGAGTGCGACCTCGCGGGAACGCTCGTCGACGAGTTCGCGGGCTCCTTCGATTTGGTAGTGTCGAATCCCCCCTACATTCCCGACGATGTGATGGAGCATCTTCCCGATGAAGTGGCGCAGCACGAGCCTCGCCTGGCGCTTGCGGGAGGCGCCGACGGCCTGGACGTGTATCGGCGCCTGCTCGTGCAGGCTCGCGTGTTGCTGAAGCCCGGAGCCGCTTTCGCGTTCGAGCTCCATGAGGACTGTCTCGACGCGGCCGCATCCATGGCGCGCGAAGCAGGCTACGAAGACGTGTGCGTCGTGAACGACTTGACGGGTCGTCCGCGCGTTCTTACGGCTCGTCGGGCTTGCGGCGGCCGATAGGGCCCTTCTGCGGCGATCGAGACGCTGACGCGCCTCTTCGCGCCGCTGCTCCGATGCAGAAGGCAGTGCGCGCGGGCTCGCGGGTATAATCGCGTTTCATGGTCCGCCTTCTGCGGAGCGCACTATTTCGCCGTCTATGCCTGCAAGGGAGTATGCCGTGAAGATTCTGATAACCGACAAGATCGTCGACGAGGGAATCGCCATTCTCGAGAAGAAGGGCTATACGGTCGATACCCGTTACGATATGACCCCCGACGAGCTTCTTGCGGCCGCGCCCGAGTACGACGCGTTCATCGTCCGCAGCGCCACGAACATGACCGCCGAGGTGATCGAAGCGGCGAAGAACTGCAAGATCATCGGCCGTGCAGGCGTGACCTGCGACAACATCGACGTCGACGCGGCAACGGCCTGCGGCATCCCCGTGTGTAACGTGCCCACCAGCAACATCGTCTCCGCCGCCGAGCACACCATGGCCCTCATGCTGGCCGCCGCTCGCGAAGTGCCCGCCGCCAATGCGTCGGTGCACGAGGGAGCCTGGCGCCGCGATGCGTTCATGGGCCACGAACTTTTCGAGAAGACGCTCGCCATCTTCGGTCTGGGCCGCATCGGAGGCCTGGTGGCCGAGCGCGCCCGCGCATTCGGCATGCGCGTCATCGGCTACGATCCGTATTGCTCGCCGTCGCGCGCAAGCCAGCTCGGCGTGACGTTGTACGACACCATGGAAGAAGTGCTGCCTTTGGCCGACTTCATCACGGTGCACCTGCCCCGCACGGTGAGCACGCTCGGCATGTTCGGCGCCGACGAGTTCGCCGCCATGAAGGACGGCGTCGTGCTCGTGAACGCGGCCCGCGGCGGCATTTTCAACATGGA
>USLD01000233.1 GCA_900555495.1 uncultured Slackia sp.
GCGTCGCCGAGGTCGGTGCACACGCCATCGGATGCGACGCTTCCCTTCCCGGCCGGGGCGCTTCCCTTCCCGCTTCCTTTGAACAAGGCCGCCTAGAGCGCTGCCCGCTTTCGCACGCGCGCAAAGGCCGCACACCATAGCACGGCTCCACCGAGCACAACCGTCGCCGCGCCGCATACCACGGCGAGCATCCCGATGGGCACCGCGTCGGCCAGAGGGCCGAACACGATGGAACCCAGCGGCACAAGACCCGCGTACATCGAGCCCATCAGCCCGAACACGCGCCCCATCATCGCAGGATCGACGCATGCCTGCAGCCGCGCGGTGGCCGCCGCCTGGACGAGGGGGATTGCCGCGCTCAACACCGCGAGCGACACGAAAAACAACGGGTAGCCCGCTGCAAGGCCCACGCCGATGCTGCCCGCCCCGTAAGCGATGAGCCCTCCGGGCAGCATGGCATTGCGCACCCTGTTCGCAAGCGCCGCAAGCACCAAGCCGCCCGCCACCATGGCAACGCAGCCGATCGCCTCGGCAACGGCGAGCAGGGCATACGGCGCGCCGAACGCACGCTCCACCAGAAGCGGGACGAAAAAGCCCGCAGGAACGCTCAGGAACATGAACGCGCCGTAGGAGCCGAGAACGAGCGCGACCGAACGGTTTTCACACGCATAGCGCAGCCCTTCGCGCACGTCGGCGAACAGGCCCAGCACTGCGGGTGCATCCTCGGTGTGGGCGGATGCCGCGTCGGGGATTTTCACCGCGAACGCAAGCACGCCGATCGCGACGACCGCCGTGACAATGTCGAGTGCCATGACGGCCGCCATGCCGCCGAAGGCGAGCACGAAGGCGGTAAGCGGAGCCGCGGCGAACTGCGCAAGGCTTTGGACCGCCGAGGCTATTCCGTTATAGCGCGTCAACGACGCCTCGGGAACAAGAAGCGGTACAGCCGACTGGACCGCGGGCATCTGCACGCCCGCGCACACCGAACGCAGCGCCGAGCCGACGGCGAGAAGCGCCAAGACGGCCGCACCCTGCGGGCCGGTTGCCAAAAACAACGCAAGCGCCGCCGCCACCGCAGCCGAGGCGGCGTCGGTCGCGACGATGGCCGTCTTGCGCGAACCAAAGCGGTCGATCAGCGCGCCCGCAAACGGCGACACCGCCATCTGCGGCACGAACCCCGCCATAAGCATTGCCGCCGCCCAGGCGCCGGACGACGTTTCGACCGCCGCATACCAGGCAACGGCCATCTGAACGGCGGCCGACCCCAGAAGCGTGACGCATTGGCTCATCAAAAACGCCGCGGCAACACCGTTTTCCTTCGAAGCGAATCGCATATTCGCACCCCTTTCACTCTCGCGCTCGTTGCGCGGAAAAGGGATTAAACACGCTTTGGAAAGCCTGGTGTTTTAATGGAGGGTTTGCGCACGCATTTTTCCCACAGCGAGCGCGTGCGCCTTGCCAATCAGCACGAGAATCTCTTCCGCATCGCGTTTCGCTGAGACGAGCGCGTCGCACAGATGATCGCATGCGCGTACCACGTCGTCGGGATGTTCGCGCCCGTCGAGCAAACCGCGCACGTCGGTTCGCCCGCCCTCGTCGAGCGCACGCATGAGACGCAGAATCGACGCGATGGAGTAGTTCGCGCACCGCAACGCACGCACGATACGCAGACGGTCCATGTCTTCAGTTGCATACATCCGGTAGCCGTTTTCGGCGCGCTTCACGCTTAAAAGCCCGTTCGCCTCCCAATTGCGCAACACGTCGATCGAAATGCCGAGTTCGAGCGCTGCCTCCTTGCGCTTGAGAAGGCGGCCGTGCGACGGCGAGTTCGCGGGCGCGGCGGCAAGCGCGCGTTCGGCGATATGCACGGCCTCGTCGGCCTTGCATATCGCCGAACGAGCTTTTCGATGTAGCAACGGCATAGTTCGCGAGCTTTCGCATAATCGCAGGCACCCGATGCATAAGCGATGTTCGCGGCGTCTTTGCGCAGACCGTTCTGAAGAATTTCGGCACGAAAGGCGCCCCGCGCAATGGCGAACTGCACCACATGCTCGTCGTCGAATCGACGGTAGCCGTTTTCAAGCCTGCGCGCCGGTGCGATAAGGCCCGCCTTCTCATACAGGCGCACCGTGTTAGGATGCACGCCCATCAACCGCGCAACCTGTCCCGTGCCGTATTCCATATCGACCCTTCCCAAGGCATGCGACGCCATGTGAAGCGTCCGCGAAGATGCTCGGAACCGCAGCGTCATTCCATCTCAAATAACAAAAAACGACGTTCATA
>USLD01000234.1 GCA_900555495.1 uncultured Slackia sp.
AGCGGGTTCGTCGGTTGCCGCCCTTTCTTTGGCGGGAGCGCTTTCCGTGCTCCCTTTGATCGCGGGTCTTTGCCTGCGCGTTCGCGACGCGCTCGCCACGACGCTTTTCGGCATCGTATCGGCGTTTGCGTTGACGTATTGCGGCATGGGGGCGTTCACGGGCGGCGGTTTGTTCGTGGGCGGGGCGTTCGCGGGAGGGTCGCTGCAGGCGGTCGTCGGACAGCTGTTCGACCCGTCCGTATGGGCCATCGCGCTTTCCTGGCTGGCCGCCGCGGCGGCAGGCGCCTTGCTCTGTTCGCGCGGCGGCAGGCTTTCGGCGGCCGTCGGCATGGCCGTCGCGGCGGGAATCCTAATATTCGGCCTGATGGCGCGCGCGTTTCTTGAAAGCGGCCTTGTTTCGTGGATGCCCGATCCTTCGGATGTCGCAGTAGCGGCGGTCGCGGGCGTCGTCGCTGTGGCGCTTGCCGGTTGGCTCGGCGCCCCTGCGCGTCACGCCGTCCGCCCGCGCCGGGCATCCGTCCGTCGTGCGCACCCGGCGCCTTACGAAGACGATTCTCGCGCGTTCGACGTCGCGCCCGATTCGACGGATATCATGCCGTCGGCATACGACGACGATCGGCGTTTTCGGTAGTTTTTCGAGCGCACGCCCCATTTCGTGCGAGGATGGGGTCGATACGCAGACGGCCGGCGCACCCGGCTTTTTCTTGAAAGGATAGACGCGTGGTTGACGAAAACCTCCAGGTCGAAGGCGGCGCCGAGGCGCGTCGCGTCATAGACGATGCCGAGCTCAAGCGCATGATGAAGGCGTCCAAGGGCTCGTTTTTCCAGCGTAATGCATACCAGGCGGTGACGCTTCTGTTGATCGCGATCAACGTGGCCGTCTACGCCGTCGAGACGTTTTCGTCGGGCCTTCATTTCGATATCTCGTCGCGCGTGCTGGTGGACATGGGGGCCATGTATCCGCCGCTCATCCAGTCGGCGGGCGATTTGTACCGTTTCGTCACGCCGATGTTTTTGCATCTCGACCTGATGCATCTGGCTTTCAACATGGTGGCGCTCTATAGCGTCGGCGCCCTGCTCGAGCAGGTGCTCGGCAAGGCCAACTTCATCGCGCTGTATTTCATCGGAGGCATCACCGGCAACGTGGTCTCGTATCTGGCGGGCATCTATCTCGAGGGCGGCATGGCCGTCTCGGCCGGCGCGTCGACCAGCGTGTTCGGCCTGTTCGTGGCGACTGCGCTTCTGGGCGTGCTGCATCGCGAGGGAAGGACGTTTTTCGCGGAATACAGCAAGGGCATGTGGGGCGTTATCGCGGCGAACGTGGCGTATTCGTTCCTCGTGCCGGGCATTTCCATCAGCGGCCATCTGGGCGGCGCCCTCGGCGGCGCGATCGCGATGTTCATGCTTCCCGAATACGGCCTGAAGGTTCCCAATCCGGTGCGCGTCGTGGTGGCGATCGCCTGGGTCGCGTTCTTGGGATGGGTATTGGCGAGCCAGGGTCTCGTGGGCTAGGCGCGCATCGTCTCATCCGTACGAAGAAGGGCGCCCGGCTTCGGTCGGGCGCCCTTCGCGCGTTCGTGCATCAGCAGCCGAACAGGGTCGCCGCTTTCTTCATGCGTTCGGCGATATCTACGCCGAAGGGACAGCGCGGCTCGCAAGCCTGGCAGGCGATGCAGCTTCGAGCCGTTGCTTCGAGCGCTTCGTAGTGGGCGCGCACCGATGCGGGAACTTCGGGCTGCATGACGGCCAGGTCGTAGAATTTATTGACCAGCGCGATGTCGATGTTCGCGGCGCACGGGGCGCAATGACCGCAGTAGGTGCATTGTCCGAAGGGCGAACTCAGCGAGGCGTTTTCGAGCGCGGCCGCGTAGTCGCGCTGCGCGGCGTCGGCCGCCTCGTAGGCCAAGGCGTCGTCGACGTGGGCCACGGTTTCGGCGCCGACCATGATGCTTGCCACGGCAGGCCTGGTCAGGGCGTAATGGATGCATTGCACGGGCGTCAGCGCCACGCCGAAAGGCGAGGTTTCCGCTGCAAGCAGGCGACCGCCTGCGTACCCCTTCATCACCGTGAGGCCGATGTCTTCGCGCTCGCATAGCGCGTAGAGCTCGGCGCGCTCGGGCTCGATATTCTCGAGCCGTCCGCCGGAAAACGCTAGCAGCGCATCCAGGCTGCTCGAGGCGGGCATCATGTCGAAAGCGGGGTTCGCGCTGAACATGACGGCCTCGATGCGGCCCGACGTGGCGGCTGCCCGCGCTACGGCGGGACTGTGGGT
>USLD01000235.1 GCA_900555495.1 uncultured Slackia sp.
CCGGTGGCGTGCTCGACGGCCGTGGCGGCGTCTTCGAGCGAGAGCGGGCGGAACGGCACGCACTGGCAGCGCGACACGATCGTGGGCAACATGACATCGGCACTCGAGCCGAGCAGGATGAACGTCACTCCGGCGGGCGGCTCCTCAAGCGTCTTGAGCAACGCGTTAGCGGTGTTGGCGCGCAGCTGCTCGGCGCGGTCGACGATATAGACCTTCTTGCGCGCCTTGATCGGCGCAAGCGACGTATCGGCCACAAGATCGCGGATCTGCTCGACCACGTAGCCCTGCGCGCCTTCGGGTGCCAGATAGTGCACATCAGGATGCGTCTTGCGCGCGATTTGGGCGCATGACGCGGATGCGCAGCCCTCGCAATCGGCGCATGGATCGCCCGAACACAAAATCGCCTGAGCGAACGAGAACGCAGCCTTCGTCTTATTCGAGCCGGAAGGCCCGCAGAACAGATAGGCGTGGCTCACCTTGCCGGAGGACACGCACGCGCGCAGGAACTCGCGCACGCGCGGCTGGCCGAAAATTCCTTCGAACACATCGGCCATCAGAACCTCGATTCCGAGGCGCGACGCGACGCGGCCTCGCGGGCCGCGCGCAGAACCTCATCGAGCGAAAGCTCGGGAAAGAGGCCCTCGAAATGCCCGAACACGGCGCGAGCCGTCTCTTCGATGGAATCTTGCGACGCGACCACGCGCACGCGTTCGGGTTCGGATGCCGCGATCGCGCGAAACGCCTCGTTCACACGCTCGTGGAACGCTTCGCCCGCACGTTCCAGACGGTCGGGCTCGGCCACCGCCTCGGCACGGCGAAGCCCCGAGGCGGCCGAAGGCGCCTCGAGCACGACGGTCATGTCGGGACGAACGCCCTGGCATGCGACGTCGTTGGCACGCCGCACCGCATCCTCGTCGAGGCCGCGGCCGTATGCCTGATACGCCACCGTGGAATCGCAGAAGCGGTCGCACAGCACGACGGCGCCGCGTTCGAGAGCGGGCGCGATTTTCTCGCTCACCAGCTGCGCACGGGCGGCCTCGTAGACGAACAGCTCGCACATGGCGGCCATTTCGCCGTTGGCGGGGTCGAGCACCACCGAGCGAAGCTGCTCGCCGATGCGGGTGCCGCCCGGCTCGCGCAAGCACAGCGTTTCGCGGCCGACGGCACGCAAGGCGTCGGCGAAGACGGCCACATGGGTCGATTTGCCCGCGCCCTCTCCGCCCTCGAAGGTGACGAAAACGCCGCGCGAGGACGTGCCTGCAGGCGCGGCGAAGCGATCCGCACTAGTCATAGATGCATTCCCCCTGGGTGTCGATTCCAACGAAAACAGGCAGGTCAGAAACTTCTATACGCCGTAAAGCTTCGGTTCCTAGGTCATCGTACGCGAGCGTTTCGCCCGACACGACGCATCGGGCCAGAAGCGCAGCCGCGCCGCCTGTCGCCACGAAGTAGACCGAGCCGGTTTCTTTGCAAGCTTCGACCACTTCGGAGCCGCGCACGCCCTTGCCGAGCGTCGCCGCGATGCCCGCGCGATAAAGCGTCGGCGCCGCGAAGTCCATGCGCGATGCGGTGGTCGGACCGACCGCCCCGAACGGACGCCCCGCCGCCGCGGGAGACGGGCCTGCGTAGAAGATGGTCGCGCCGTCGAGTCCGTACGGAAGGCCTCCCTGCTCCTGGAGCTCGGCGAGCAAGCGCACATGGCCCGCATCGCGCAGCATGAACATCTCGCCGGAAAGCAGGCAGGCATCGCCCGCATGCAGACCGCGCAGCGCTGCGCGGTCGAGCGGAAGAGAAACCCTTTTCTGCTCCATGCTCATCGGCCTCCCCTTCCCTTCGATGCGGGCGCAAGCTCGACCGTCGCACGACGCATGGCCGAGCAGCCCATATTGATCGCAAGCGGCAGCGCGGCGATATGGCATGGCGCCGTTTCGACATGCACATCGAGCGCGAGCGTGCGCCCGCCAAGGGCGCCGGGGCCCATGCCCGTGGCATTGATCGCATCGAGCATCTCCTGTTCGAACGCCGCCGCTCGCGGATCGGATGAGCGTTCTCCGACAGGGCGCAGCAGCGCCGACTTAGCAAGATGCGCGACCTTGTCGAACGTCGACCCCACGCCGACGCCCACCACGAGCGGCGGGCAGGCGTTGGCGGCTTTCGCGCGCACGCAATCCATGATTTCGTTCACGACGCCTTCGCGGCCCGCACCGGGGGCCAGCATGACCACGCGCGAGGCGTTCAAGCGCAACATGCCGGGCCGCATCATCGGC
>USLD01000236.1 GCA_900555495.1 uncultured Slackia sp.
CAACGATGCGGCACATTTCACGAGGAGGGATGACATCATGACAGATCGCAAGCTCAGCCGTCGTGCATTCTTGGGAACAGCGGGGGCAGCAACCGGCCTAGCCGCGCTGGCAAGCCTGGGAGGGTGCGCACCTAAGACGAACGAAACCAAAGAGAGCGCGGCCGAGCAGGCCGTCTCGAACGGCACCATGCAAACGACCGACCCGTCGAAGGCCGTGTGGCCAGTCGTGGAAGAAATCGAAGTCGGAGCCGCAGGCGACGGAGAGATTGCCTTCGTGGCGGAACCCATCGCCGAATCGGACATCGTGGCAACCCATGACGTGGATGTCGTGGTGTGCGGCCTTGGACCGGCAGGCGACGCGGCGGCACTCGCATGCGCGGAACAGGGGTTGAAAACCGTCGCCGTCGAAAAGCAAAGCACGGGCAACTACAACTCCGCGACCATCGGCGGAACGAACTCGAAACTACATCAACACTGGGGCATGACGTATGACACCGACGCATGGATCGCCGACGCCATGGTGGACAGCGCATTCCAGGGCGATATGAATCTCTATCGCCATTTCCTTGAGAAAAACGGCGAAGCGGTCGATTGGTACGTGGGGCACTTCGATAACCAAAACCCCAATGACTACCCCTTGACATTCGCAGCGGGCGACTTCCCCGATTTCCGCGACGAATACGACAAGACCTCCCTTTCGCGCTCCTGGAACACTTCGCTGAATCTGCCCTATCCCCCAGGCGACCTTGCGAAAATTCTGGCAGACATCCTCGAAGAGGCGGGCGTCGAAATTCGCTACAGCTGCCCCGCATGCCAGCTCGTCACCGACGAATCCGATCGCGTCAGCGGCGTCATCGTAAAAAGCGAACAGGGCTATGAGCAATACAACTGCGCCAAAGGCGTGGTCCTTGCAACCGGCGGATACGAATTCAACCAGCAGATGCTCAAAGAGCGTTGCCGCCCACGCAGCGTTCCCGGAAGTTGGCTGACAGGGGCATTCGGCAATACCGGAGACGGGCTTCAGATGGGCATCGCCGTCGGTGGCGCCGAAGATGAGTTCCCGCAGCCCATCATGCTCGACCCCGAGCAGCTGATGCCGTATCTGCGCGTCAACAAGCTGGGCAAACGATTCACCCCCGAATACGAGCCTTACGGGCACCTTGCGCTTGCCATCCAGGCACAGCCCGGCACCTACGACTTCTACATCGTCGATGACGCCATCGATGAGAAAATCGATAAGATTTGGACGCCGAGTTCTTCGTGTTACGGCCCCAAAGAAGTCTGGACAGCGGCCGCGCGCAGCGAGAAGGCCTTGAAGGCCGACACTTTGGAAGAACTGGCCGAGCTCATGGAAGTGCCGGTGGATACATTCGTCGCCTCCATTGAGCGCTGGAATGAAATGGCTGCCGCGGGCAAAGACGAGGATTTCGGCTTCCCCGGCACCATGATGATGACCATCGACACCCCGCCTTATTACGCGACGAAGGAATTCGCCGACGGCCTTTGCACGGCAGGCGGATTGATCGTCGACACCGAATGCCGCGTCCTCGACAAGGACCGCAACCCCATCGAGGGGCTTTTCGCGGCGGGCGTCGTGTCAGGCGGCATGTTCTACAACACCTACCCGCATAATCTGAACTGCCTCTCCCATACCCGCAATTGCCTGATGGGATACACCATCGGCCAGGTTCTTGGGAAAGCAAATTAATCCCTCCCGGCAAACGGCGCCTTATACTGGGCGCCGTTTGCTTGTTTTCAAGCTAGCAGCACGAACACGGGCCTTCGTGATCATGGTCGTGAGTGCAACCGCATCCTGAAACAGGCGCGTTCTCCTGCGCGACATTTTCCGACGCCGCAAGCGCCGCCGCCACGGCGCGCTCCTCGTCGGTGGTCACCACATCGTAGGGCCACTCGGCAAGGCCGCCCGCGTCGTAGACGTTCACGTAGCCGATAGCCTCCATATGCTCCGTCGCGCGGGCGCTGCGCTCGCCGTTGTCGCAATACAGCACAATCGCCGAAGCATCGTCGGAAAGCTCCATGCCACGCACGTTGGCGATGGCATCGAGGCCGCGCTCGCCGAGCGCCTCGTCATAGAGGCAGTCGCAGATGTCTTCCGCGGCCATGCAGCCCGCGCCGGGAATATGACCGGCATCGTATTCTTCCCTCGAACGCACATCCACCAGCAGCATATGCGGGTCGTTGGCGATCATCTCCTGCACTTCGGCAGCATCGAGTTTCATAAGGGCTCCTTCATTCATT
>USLD01000237.1 GCA_900555495.1 uncultured Slackia sp.
GCAGGAGCAGTTCATTGTCTGTCCAACTATAGGGGTCCTTTGCAGAAATGGGAGGCAGTTCATCGCGGATCCGCCCCGTTTTTTTGCGACGGCCCGGTTCGTAAGGGCCTGCGTCAGTTTTCGTCGCGATGGAGGTTCAGGTAGTCCATCAGCTCGCTTCGTTTATGCACCTGCATCTTGCGGTAGATATGCTGTATGTGGGTTTGCACGGTATAGGGCGACACGACGAGCTTTTTCGCCACGGCGTCGACGGCGTGGCCGCGAGCGATGAGCTTGAGGATTTCCGTTTCGCGGGACGAAAGTCCGAAGTCCTGAGCAGCCGATTCGCAGACCCTTTCGGTGTCGTCGGCCTGAGGCGCGTCGCTTGTCAAGAATGCGATGGTCCGTTCCTGGTGAAGGATGGCGATGAGGAGGAAGGCGAGCACGCAGACGAAGGCGAGGCAGACCGTCGAGCCCAAGCCGATCCCGTCCTGCCAGGTTTTGCGCAATGCGATGCCGCATCCGTCGCCGAGCGCCGTGCTGAGGCGCGGCAAGCCCATGGCGAGCGCGAACGAGAGGGCCGAGGCGAGATAGCCCTTCGAGGCGAGCGTGCCGAAAAAGGCCATGAGAAGCACCTCGAGCATCATGCACGTTCCGATGCAGATGGCGAAGGCGGCAAGCGAACAGATCGCCGCTCCTTGAACGGAAAGGCAAAGCGCGACGATGCCGAATGCGACGAGGAAGGGAATCAGCGCGTAGACATCGGCCCGTTTGCTGCGCGATGCGGCCGCAAGAAGCGCCGATCCGATGATGATGATGCCGACGGCCGTATTCCAGGGCAAGAGCGTGCCGTCTTGGCCTATTCCGCGAAGTTCGTGGGGAGTGATGCCGCACACGAACGAAAGCATGAATTCGAGAAGCACCGTCGTCACGCAGAGCGTCTTGACGCAGCGCATCATGGAGGCCCTGCTTTCCCGAGGCAGGGGCACGGGCGCCTCTTTCCCTTCCACTTCCTTTTCGTTGCGTCGATAGACGGCGAACGATGCGAGCGGAAGCAGCGCCGTTATGGTCGCGGAGACGAAGGACGGCGTGAAAAAGGTCGCCAGCATGGATGCGAACAACGCCCCGGCGAACGACAGCGCCACCGTTTTCATGGAGAACGAGGCTCGAATGGCGGTGTATCGCTCGGCCCAGGCGAGGATGAGCACCGCGTTCGAAATGCCGAACGCCGCGCCCGAAACGAGGCATAGCGGGCCGGGGTCGGGGCATGCCGGGGCCGCGAAGCAGAAGATAAGCGTGGTTGCGGCCATGACGACGGCGGCCGCTGCCGCCATTTTCCCCATAGCGAATTTCATACGGCCGGCCAGGGCGGCTCCTGCGAGGGCGAATATGCCCGTGCAGGCGAGCGTGACGAGCCAGGTTTTCGTCACCTGGTCCGAAAGAAGGCCCAAAGAAGCGGTCGAGCTGGGAACGAACCAGAGGCAGTAATGCCACGCAAGAAGCAGCGACACGCCGAGATACGGCATATCGGGAATGCGGGCCGCTTTGGCCGCGAGGGCGTGTTCGGAAAGCTTCATGGCTACCCTCCTGGTCGTCGATCCGTGTGGCGATTCGAAGCTCCATCGCCGCGTACCTTCGCTCCGGGTCGACGCGGCAGTACTGGACGATTTTAGCAAAAGGCCTTACCAGAGGCATCATTAATAAATCATTATGTATGTATGAGTACCTCTATCGCGTCCTTTTCCCGGTCGATTAATGAAGGTTTGAGGATGCGTTCGCGATGAAGGGTTCCCATGATGAATGCATGTTTCGCATCCGCGACGAAGCAGGGAGTTCGGGAAGGATGCGAGACGATGCATGTTTCAAGGGAAAGGGGATTTCCATGACGAATCCGATCGCGGCAGGGGAGAAGAAATACACCGACCTGTCGAAAGCGCGTCGATGGCTCCTGCTGATTCTCGTCAGCATGGGCTCGTCGGTTCTGTACGGTCCGATCTATCTGAAGATGGTGTTCTACGATCCGCTGATGCAGGCGCTCGGTTGCACCAACGAGCAGCTCGGCACGCTCGTGACCGTTTACGGCATCGCCGCGCTCGTCTTCTACCTGCCGTCCGGCATCATCGCCGACAAAGTGCGCGTGCGCACGCTTTCCTGGATAGGATATGCGGGCGTGGCGGCTTTGACGCTGGTGTACGCGCTCATGCCTTCGTATACGGTTCTGATGGGCGTGTTCGTGGGTTACGCCGTATTCTCCATCCTCATCTGG
>USLD01000238.1 GCA_900555495.1 uncultured Slackia sp.
ACTTCTTTCACCGTTCAGGAAACGGGGTCCTTTGCACATTAGGGGTTCAGTTCAATATGCGGGCTTTTTTGTGTTCGTTTTCGCATAGAACCGCTGGAAAAGGGCGGTATCGCGGTCGGATGTCCCTCGCAAGGGCTATACTTTACGGTTGCATTAGCAGTCGTGAGAAAGGAATGAGTTCATGACGCAGCAGGTTTCCGGCAATCTTCACGTTTCCAACGACGTTCTCGCCGATCTGGCCGGCAACGCCGCCCTCGGCTGCTACGGCATCGTGGGCATGGCGGCTCCTACCGTTTCCGACGGCATCGCGAACATCCTGCCCGTCAACCGTCTTCGTCGCGGCGTCGTCGTCGCGGCCAAAGAGGATGGCGTGCATGTCGATCTGTACGTGGTAGTGGAGTACGGCACCAACATCAACGCCGTGTCCCAGAATCTCATCGACAACGTCACCTATATGCTGACCGAGCATGCCCAGGTGCCCGTCGCACGCGTCGAAGTGCACGTTCAGGGCATCAAGGTGCGCAAGTAGCGCAGGTTCCAAGGAGATATAGACATCTATGAGCAAGCATACGACCAACGACGTCCTCAATGCCGTTGCGGCCGCCACTAAGGCGTTGTCCGAACGCAAAGAGGAAGTGAATCGCCTCAACGTGTTCCCCGTCCCCGACGGAGACACGGGCACCAATATGTCTTTGACCATGCAGATGGTGGTCGACAACCTCGCCAAGCTCGAAATCGGCGCCACCAACGTCGAAATCCGCAAGGCCATCACCACCGGCGCGCTCATGGGCGCCCGCGGCAATTCGGGCGTCATCACCTCCCAGATCCTGCGCGGTCTGTGCGAGGGTTACGAGGGCCACGAAGAGTTCGACACCGCCGCGCTCGATTCCTGCTTCGCTCGCGCGGTCGAGGTCGCATTCCAGGCCGTGCGCAAGCCGGTCAAGGGCACGATTCTCACGGTCGTCGAAGACGCCGCCGTCGCGGCGAAGAAGGCTCGCAAGAAGAAGCTCTCCCTCGAGGAGGCTCTCGACGCCGTGGTGGCCGAGGCCTACGCTTCTGTGCAGCGCACCCCCGATTACCTTCCCGTCCTCAAGGAGAACAACGTCGTCGACGCCGGCGGCTTCGGCCTGGCCATCCTGATCGACGCCTTCGCCGCGTCTTTGACCGGCAAGGACGGCTTCGTGGGCGACGCCATGGCGTTCGCGCGCCCGGCTCCCAAGGTCGAAATCGAGCAGATCAACGACTGGGAGGGCTCCGCGTATCGTTACTGCACCGAGTTCCTCGTCCATTCCGACTCGATCGACGTCGACGAGGCGAAGGACTTCCTGCCCACGATGGGCGATTGCGACCTCATGGTGGGCATGCACCCCAACTTCAAGGTGCATGTGCACTCCAACCGTCCCGACCAGGTTCTGGGATGGTTCCTGACGCATGACGCGCAGATTTCCGAGGTGCATATCCACAACATGCAGCTCCAGAGCGAGGAGCGCACCGAGAAGCTCGAAAGCGAGAAGGCCGAGGCCCGCAAGCCTCTAGGCGTGGTCGCGGTGGCTCCCGGCGCCGGCAATGCCAAGATCCTCGAGTCGCTCGGCGTCGACGTGGTCGTCTCCGGCGGCCAGACCATGAACCCCTCTACGGCAGACATCCTGGAGGCGGTCAACAAGGTCAACGCCGACGCGGTGTTGATCCTGCCTAACAACAAGAACATCATCATGGCATCCCAGGCTTGCGTCGACGTGTCCGAGAAGCCCTGCGCCGTGGTTCCCACCAAGAGCGTTCCGCAGGCGTTCTCCGCACTGTTCGGCTTCGACCCCGAGGCCTCCCTCGAAGACAACGTCGAGTCCATGACCGATTCCTTCTCCGAGGTGAAGACCGGCGAGGTCACGCGCGCCATCAAGGATGCAAAAGACGCTCACGGCAACCCGATCAAGGACGGCGACGTCATCGGCATCGCCGACGGCTCCATCGAAAGCGTCGGCAGCGATGTCGCCGACGTGGTCATGGCGCTGCTCGAGGTCATGGGCGCCGACGAGGCCGATACCATGACCGTTCTCGCGGGCGAGCAGATGAGCGACGAAGAGCTCGACGCCTTGGTCGCGCGCATCGAAGAAGCCTACGAGGATATCGAGATCGACCCGCATCGCGGCGATCAGGCGCTCTATCCCGTGGTGTTCTCGCTCGAATAACGACAGGCCGCATCGACATGATCGACCGACTCGCCGCCGCTCTGCGGCCTGATTCT
>USLD01000239.1 GCA_900555495.1 uncultured Slackia sp.
GGCTTTTCGGTTTCGTTGCGGCGCGCGCCGCTCGGTTCTATGCTCGCAAGCGCCCTCGGTCGAGATGCAGCGACTGGGCGATGATGTCTTTGACGATCGCATCGGATGCGTCGGGATGCGATCTCAGGTATCCCACGACGCCGATGATAAGCACGTAGAACGATTCATAGACATGCTCGATACGGACCTCGTGCAGACGTTCGTAATCCTGCACCGTGGTGGTGACGATGTAGCGCGCCGCTTGGTCGGCCACACGGTTGATGAAATCGATGTAAAGCGCGGCGTTTTCGCGCGACGCAAGTGCACGGCGGAAAGATCCGCGGTCGAACAGCGCTCGGCGCAGCACGGGAACGAGCGTATCGAGCGCGCCGTCGACGTCGCCTTCCACGCGGTCGTCGTTCCACGCTTTGAGCATGCCGAGGAAATCTTCGATATACGAGTCGAGCACGGCCGAGGTGACGGCGTCTTTGTCGGTGAAGTAATGGTAGAAAAGGCTGCGCGTGACGCCGACTCTGTCGGCGATGTCTTGCACGGACGTCTTGGCGAGGCCCTTTTCCTCGTAAAGCTCACGCGTGCAGGCGATGATCTGCTCTCGGCGCCCCATGGCTCCTCCTTCGGCGCGGATGCGGCGCGTTTTCGTGAAACGCGTGCCGACCCGGCGGCCTTCGCATACGCGGCGAGAAGCGTCGGACGCGCGTTCCCCTTTGCGCGTCCGACCTCGTCGCGTTCCCCTTGATTTCTGCAGCATACGCTCCCTTTTGACACCGCGTCAATGTACAGTTTTGACAATCCGTCAATCCGTAAAAAACCAGGACAAAGGCTATTTTCACTTCGATATCGCCGTGATATAGTGCGCCCCATAAAGTTCATTGATGTAATGAATTAAAAACTTCAATGAAGTAAAAGAAAGAAGGAGAGAGGGGGAATCGATGAGCGGGGAAGAACGAGGGGTCTATCCCGAAGCATCGCAGGCGCGCGAAGGCGGACCGGAGGCGACGCCGCAGCACGAGGGGGAGTCGGCCTCCGCGGCGCAGCGTGCAGCGCGCGCCAAGAAGAAGTGGCCGATCGTCGTCGGCTGCGTCGCGGCGGTTCTCGTGCTCGCAGGCGCGGGCTTTTTCGTCTGGCATCAGCAGCCGAGCTTCTGCAACGCGATCTGCCACGTTCCGATGGATAACTACGTGGAGGGCTACTAAGGCAGCGAGGCATTGTGCGCCAACGAGCACTATCGAGCCGATACTTCGTGCCTCGATTGCCACGAGCCCAAGATCGACGAGCAGATCGCCGAGGGGGTGGCATGGGTCCGCGGCGATTTCGAGGTCGATGAAAACGGCGATATCGCCACGGTGGACGTGACCGCGGACGAGAAGATGTGCGCCCGAAGCGGCTGCCACGATATGCAGGACGTGATCGCGGCCACGGCCGATTGGGGTGGAGAAGCGGGCGTCAACCCGCATGAATCGCACCAGGGCGCCCCGATCGATTGCAGCAACTGCCATGGCGTGCACAAGGCGTCGAACATGTACTGCAACGCATGCCACGACTATCTGACGCCCGAGGGATGGACGAATCCCGCTTAAGCCGGCGCGTTATCGTTCGATACGACGCAGAAGCGGCTTCGGCCGCTTCTCGAGGGGAGGTTCTATGAAGGGGAAGACGCAGGCGGCGGCAGGCGCCGCTGCCGTGCTCATGCTCGGTTTGACGGGTTGCGGAGCATCGTTCGAGGGGTCCGGTTCGAAGGATGCGGCAAGCGCCGAGCAGCTTGCCATGCGCACGGACGACCCATGGGCGGCGGTCCAGGAGTCCGAAGAGCGCCCGCATGCCGCGGGGACGTATGCCGACGGAGTCTACACCGGCACGGGAACGGCTATGGAAGGCCTGGTCACGGTCACGTTGCTTGTCGATGGCGATCGTATTTCGTGTCTTGAGGTGACCCAGGAGGGCGAAAGCCAGAGCCGCGGAGGCTATGAGGCCGTGCGCGACGGCAAGTTCGCCGCCATGATCGAGGCGGCGCAAGGCTCCGATATCGACGCGATCAGCGGAGCGACGATCACGACGGCGGGTGTGAAAATGGCCGTCGACGACGCGTTGGCGCAAGCCGAGATGGCGGCCGGCGGCACCGTGCCGGCAGGCGAATAGGGGGTCCTGATGAACGAATACAAAAACGAAGGCATCTCGCGCCGCGACTTCTTCGCGCGCGCGGCAGTCGCTGGAGCGGGAGCCGTCGCTGCCGGGGCATTCGC
>USLD01000240.1 GCA_900555495.1 uncultured Slackia sp.
TATTTGAACGGTTAGTGTTCATTCATCCGCCCTGCATCCTTGACCGCCGCCGATGCGAAAGGGAGGGCCGCAAGGCGGTCCGCGGTATCGACCAGAGGTAGGTTTTTCGAATATGTGGACTGGTTTTTTCGTCGCGATGCTGGCGGCTGCCGTGTTTTTGTACGTGCCTGGCTTCTGCGCGCTCAAGGCGTTGCGAATGGAATCGGTCGTCGCGTTCTGTTGCGCCCCGCTTGCGAGCATTCCGCTGTATACGGTGCTCTCCACCGTCTATCCTTCGTTGGGCGTATTCGCTTCGTGGAGCAGCTTGTTCGTGCCTGCGACGGCGGCGGGCCTTGTGGCCTGCGCCGTTTCTTTTTTCGCGACGCGGCACCGCGCGCCGCGCTTTGCGCGTACCGATTCGTGCGGGTCGTTTCTCTCCGGTCGGCTTTCTGCCGACTGGTCGATTCTGGCGGCGTATATCGTTGTCGGCTTCGTTTCGACGGGCATGCTCTTCGTCGGCAACCTCGCCTCGCCTGAATCGTTTCTGCAGTCATGGGACAACGTGCATCACCTCAGCTCCGTTCAGGCTTTCTTCGAATCGGGCAATTACTCGTCGTTCACGACGAGTTCGTATGCCGCGCCTGTCGACCGGGCTATCGACCCGTTCGCTTTCGATTCCGCGTTCTATCCTTCGGCTTGGCATTGCATCGCCGCCATGGCGATGGGCGCTTCCAGTGCTTCTTGCGCGGCGGCCATCAATGCGGTCAATGCCGTGCTTGCGGCGGTGGTGCTTCCTGCCGGCATGTTCGTGCTGCTGAGGACCTTGTTCTCGGGAAGGCGCGCAGTCGTTTACGCCGGCGCGTTCGTAACTACGGTCTTTGCGGCGTTTCCCTGGGGGTTTCTGACTTTCGGCCCGTTGTATCCCAATCTTCTTTCCTATGTGCTCATTCCTGCGGCAGCGGCGATGTTCGTCAAGGTTTTCGCTCCCAAGGAGGCCGCATGGCAGCGTGCCGTATTCGTTTGCGTGTTCTTCCTGGGCCTGGTGTCGTTGGCGATTTCTCAGCCTAACGCTGTATTCAGCCTCGGCGTGTTCCTCGCGCCGTATTGCGTCGTGTTGGCGATGCGCATCGGAGATTGCGCCAAGATTTCCGACCGCGCCCGCCCCGTCGCCAAAGTCGCCTTGGCGGTGGGCGCCGCGCTCGCGATCGCGGGTGTTTGGTGCGTTATGTACAAGATGCCGTTTTTGGCTGCCGTGGTCGGCTTCGATTGGCCCGCCAAGACCGGTCCCGTCCAGGCCATCGCCAATATCGGCTTGCTTTCGTTCATCGAGACGCCTGCTCAGCCCCTATTGGCCCTTCTTGTTGCCGTCGGCATCGTCGCGGCGCTTGTCGACCGCTCTCGCCGTTGGGTCGTATTTTCATACGCGTTCGCCTGCGTTATCTATTTCTTCGATATGGCCACCGACGGATTCCTGAAGCACCTGCTGTCGGGCTTTTGGTATACGGACCAGTGGCGCACGGCGGCGATGGCGGCTTTGTTCGCCGTTCCGCTAGCTGCATGGGGCGCGGCGACGGTCGCCCGCGGCGCGAAAGCGATCGTCGTGCGTCTGACGGCACCGGGCGATAACGCGTTGCGTTACGGGCGCTGCGTCCTGGCGGCGACGCCATTGGTTCTGGCGGCGCTCATCGCGTTTCCTTCATTCGATTTCGCAGGGTCGCATCGCATCGAGACCGCATACACTACGGTGGGAGAGCGCGTCGAGACGCAGAACGCCGACGTTCCCCTGAACTTCTTGGGCGACGACGAGCGCCGATTCGTCGAACAGGTACGCGAGATCGTTCCCGAAGACCAGGTGCTCATCAACGAGCCCGACGATGGCAGCGTGTTTTTATACGGTCTCGACGGTGTAAGGATCTATTATCGCTATTTCACGGGTTACGGCCTCGAATCGGGGGAGAGCACGGACAGCTTCCTGATTCGCGGTCATCTCGACGAAATCGCGTTCAATGAGGAAGTGCGCGAAGCTGTCGATAATATCGGGGCCGAATACGTGCTCGTGCTCGACCAGGGCGATGTCGAGCCGTGCGGGCCCGCAGGCGAGAGCAGGCGTTTCCTTCCGTATCACGGCGTGCATAAAGAAGCGTGGCAGGGCATCGTCGAAATCGACGACGAGACTCCCGGTTTCGAAACGGTGCTCAGCGAGGGCGATATGCGTCTCTATCGCATCGTCTCCTAGTCCCTGCGCC
>USLD01000241.1 GCA_900555495.1 uncultured Slackia sp.
GTCGCGCACGCAGCCGCCGACGAACCAGGCGCTTTCGCCTTCGGTCTCGATGGCGCGCAGCACGGCGAGCGCGCGCGGGTCGACGGGTATGTGTGCGGTGTCTTTCATGGACGTCATGGTAGCGCATGGGGAAAACTCCGGGGATAGTCGCCGGGAAAACCCGGACGGTGCGCGCCGCCGCAGGGCACGGCCCCTTCTCGTTTACGCTTCGTTTCCGGCATGGATGTGGCGTAATTCGCGCCCATTTTCGTTGTCTACAATGAAATTCCCTGGTGATTCGTGGGGTCGAATCCAGGGGAGGCGTTTTTGACGCCGCGTTTCATCAAGGAGGGATTGAACATGAGGAATTTCATATCGCATTCGGCGTGCTGCGGACGAAGACCGAAGGGGCTGGGTCTGCCCTGCATCCATTCGCGCCCGCGCCTGATCAAGAAAATGATGCTCGACCGGGCGGTGGCGCGTTTCGTCGTCGCTCCCCAGGGGTTCGGCAAGACGTCGCTCGTCTGCGAGTACGCCGAGTCGATTTTCGGTTTCGACAACGTGTTCTGGATCAACGGGCAAAGTCCGTGTTTCTTGCGCGATCTCGACGACCGTATCGTGGTTCCGTCGCTCAGCGATGCGAGCCAGCGCAAGTCGCTCGTGGTGTTCGAGGACATTCCGTATCTCGATGACGAGCGCTCCGATGCGTTTTCTCGCGATATCGACGCTATTTTGAGCAAAGGATGGGAGGTCGTGGCGATCGCCACGCCGGCGACGGATTCGTTCGCCGACCGTCAGAGCGACCGCACGTGCATTACGGCGCGCGACCTGCTCGTCGACGATGCGGAGGCGTCCTTGCTTGGCGGCCTGCCGTACGACGCGGGGGTGAGCGAGCGTATTCCGGCGTTGGTGTGGGGCGGCCAAGGCGGCGGATCGCTTCTGCTTGGCGGCATGCGCTCGGCCGACATGCCTGCAGAGATACAGCTTGCCATATTCGTGATGGAAGTGCTCGTGGAGGGTTCGGTCGAAGACGTCGATTCGTTCGTGCATTCGTTGCGCAAGGATACGCGCCGTTTCATCGAACAGCATTATCCCTATGTCGGACTCGACCTGGTCGAGGAGCGCTTCTGTGCGCACGAGTTCTCGATCGAGGCCATAGATGCGGCGTTTCGCGGCGTGATCGACGCGACGGTGGCGCGTGCTTCGTCGACGAGCAGGGAGGCGCTCATCTGTCGCCTGGCTTCCGTGCTTGCGCGCCGAGGTCGCCATGAGCGTGCGTGCGAGCTCGTGGCGACATTATGTCCGCGCCGTCGCCGGCCGTCTTGGATCGATGCCGAACAAGGCCGCCTTCTAGAATCGGGGGTCATCGCGCCCGTTCAGCGGTTATTCGAGAGCCTGGGCGAGAGGCCGAGCGGCTTGACGCCCGGGTTGTTGCTCGGCGCATCCGCCCGATTGCATCTTCTGGGCGACGACGAGCGCGCCCTCCGTTTCGCCTTGCGCGCCTTGGCGCATGCCGACAGAAGCGACGAGCAGGCTTGCCATGCGGCGCTTGCCGCCTACGCCTGCGCCCCCGACGACGTTTCCGCCCGCGTCCGCGCCGCGCTTTCCGATGCATCGGTGCGTTCTTTCGGCGAAGGCGGCGCCGCGTCTTTCGCGGCGGCGGCCTGGTCGTGCGTGGACGACGATCCCGAGCGAGCGGTCGATATCATGGAGGGCGCCGAAACGTCCGCGATCGCGCAGCCGGTGTTTTTGACGGGAATGGCGCGCATCGTCCGCACGCTGTGCGCGGACGATGCCGCACCCAGGCGTCTTCTCGAGCGCGCCTGCGCCTGCGCATCGCGCTGCCTGGAAGCGCGTCGTGCCGCCGCAAGCGTCGATGTGCACGAGGCGATTCTGCGCGATGCCGTTCGCGAGGCGGGCTTTGCGCTCGATAGCGCCGACCGGCGCGAGGGAGAGGCTCGCTTGCTCGTCGCCGACCTTGCCGAGCAGCGCAGGGCTTGGCATGAAGGGGCCTTTTCGCCGCGCCGTCATTCCGCGCGCATCGTCGAGCCCGCTCCTGCGCATGCGAATGCCGTCGCAAAGATGCGCGTGCGCCTGTTCGGCGGCATGGAGGTCGGCATCGGAGGCCAGGTGCTCGAATCATCGGCGTTTCGCAAACCGAAGGCGAAGACGCTGCTTGCGGTTCTGGTCTTGCATCGCGGCAAGGAAATCGCCCGCCAGGAGCTGCTCGAGATCATGTGGCCC
>USLD01000242.1 GCA_900555495.1 uncultured Slackia sp.
CAACAGGGAACTGATCGTATGCTCGTCGAGATCGTTCGACACGACGATCTTCACATAGTCGAGGCCCTCCTCATCGAAGCGGCGGCGCGCGTAGGCGGAGAGCTTCGCCAGGTCGCCCGAATCGATGCGGATGCCCGAAAGCCTCTCTCCCCTCTCGCGCATCTCGAGACCGACCGTAATGGCATTGTCGATGCCGCGCTTGACGTCGTACGTGTCGACGAGAAGCACGCAGTTGGTCGGGAAGCTCTTCGCGTAGGCGCGAAACGCCTCGAGCTCGTCGTCGAACGCCATGACCCATGAATGGGCGTGGGTGCCCGACACGGGAATGTCGAACATCTTGCCGGCAAGCACGTTCGACGTCGACGCGCAGCCGCCCACGACCGCGGCGCGGCTCGCCCACAGCGAACCGCCCGCTCCCTGGGCGCGGCGCAGGCCGAACTCGGCAACGGGCGCCTCGGCTGCCAGGCAGACGCGGGCCGCCTTGGTGGCGATCAGCGTCTGGAAGTTCATGCAGCACAAAAGGGCGGTCTCCAGCAGCTGGCACTGCAGAATCGGGCCCGTCACCCTCACGATGGGCTCCATGGGAAAAACCACGGTCCCCTCGCGCACAGCATCGACCTGGACCGTCAGGCGCATCGTACGCAGGTACTCGAGAAAATCGGAATCGAACAAGGCGCCGCCGCCCGGCGCGTCGAGCGACGCGAGGTATGCGATGTCGTCGTCGGAAAAGGCGAAGCCGTCGATCATCTCGGCGAGCTGGGCCGCGCCGCATGCGATCGCGAATCCGCCCTTGAAAGGATTGTCGCGGAAAAACATGTGAAAGCACGCCTGCTCGTCGGCCTTGCCGTTCTCCCAATAGCCCTGAGCCATGGTGAGCTGGTAGAGGTCGGTCAGAAGCGCGTAGGCCAGCGTGGTGCGGCCTTCATGACGAAGCGGCGTTTCGGTCATAGGCGGAATCCTTTCTTCTCGAAGGGCGCACGGACGCCCTTATGCAAAACCGCCGCATGCGACGACATGCGGCGGCGGGGTTCTAGCGGTCCTGACGAGGATCGGCGCCCTGCGCCTTGTGGCTGCGGCGGCGCGATTTGCGATGCTCGGAAGACGCCTGCGGCTGGGGCTGGCCTTGGCGCGGCTGCTGGGACGAGCGCTGCTTGTCCTGAGCGCGAACGTCGGAAAGGCCCGACGAACGCTGGCCCGGCCTGCGGGTCCTAGGCTTGTCAGACTGCGGCTTGCCCTGACCCTGCTGCTTGCCGCCCTGCTTCGAAGCGCCTTGCTGACGCTGCGGCTTGCCGCCCTGCTGGACCTGCTTGCCGCGCTCGCGCTTGTCGCTCTGCTGGCGCTGCTGTTTGGACGACGAATCCTGCGACGAGGAAGACGACGCCTGCGAACCCGAGCGACCGGAACAGCGGCGACGGCGCGAGGAGCGCTTCTTCTCTTCGTCGCGATTGCGCGACGAAGCGCTGCGGGCCGCGCTGTCGGCCAGCTTATCGGTGCCGGTGAACATAGGGGTGACCAGCACCTCGGAAGGAACCGTAGGTGCATTCCCCTTGTTCACGCACTCGTCATAGACATCGGCGGGGACGATTCCCGGCTTGCCCGTCTTCTTGTCGGTCTCCATCTCGGACACGGGAATCTTGACGCGCTTGTCGCCCGCCATGATCGTGACCGTTTCGCGCGGCACGTTGATGTCGATGACCTTGGCGTCGCCCTCGGGCGTCGACACCATGGAGTTCATTTTCGGACAGCGCGACTTGAACTCTTTATAGGTATCCGCCTCGTAGCGCAGGCAGCACATCAGGCGACCGCACACGCCCGAAATCTTCTGGGGATTGAGCGAGAGATCCTGGTCTTTCGCCATTCGGATGGACACCGGATTGAACTCGCCGCCCAGGCGCTTGCAGCACAATTCCTGGCCGCAATGCCCGAGACCGCCCACGATACGTGCCTCGTCGCGCACGCCGATCTGGCGCATGTCGATGCGCACGTGGAAACGGGCGGCCAGCGAACGTACCAATTCGCGGAAATCGACGCGGTCTTCGGCCTCGAAGTAGAAGACGGCCTTGTCGCCGTCGAAGAGGAACTCGACGGTCACGGGATGCATGTCGAGCTTATGCTCGGCAACCATCTGCTTGAACACGGGCAAAGCCTCGGCGGCCTTGTCCTGCATCTCTTTCCAGACCTGCTCGTCTTCGGGCGTCGCTTTGCGCACGACCGGCTT
>USLD01000243.1 GCA_900555495.1 uncultured Slackia sp.
CCCGGCATGCCGGGCCTTTCTCATACATGGACATGGAAGACCAGCGCTACCGGCGCGCTTCCTTGAGCGCGAACATGCGCAAGGCGCCCGGCTCGACGCTCAACGCAACAGGCAGCCGAGGGCCCTCGTCTCCGTCCACGCCGCACGATAGCTCGGCATCCAGACAGGTTATTTCGAACGATTTCGCATGCAGATACAGCACCTCGCGGCTCTTTTCGAGCGTGCGGGCAAGGGCGTGCGGCGCCAGCGAGAACAATGCGGGAAGCGATGCGCTTTTCAGCGCGATCAAATGCAGCAGGCCGTCATCGAGTCGCGTCGGCACGGAGGATGTGAATTCGTTGGCCAGCGCATTCGCCGAGAACGCGACGAACGACCCGATGTCTTCGACCGTCTCTTCGCCATCCGCCACGATACGCAAGCGATAGCGACGGTCGTTGCCCACGCGCAGCAGCTCGCTGACGACATAGGCCGACAACCCGAACCGCGTCTTGAAGTCGGAAGACACCTGGCGAATGCCTTCGGGCAATGTACCGCCCGTCACGGTATGGGCGAACGACGAGCCGTTGACGAATGCGGCATCGAGGGCGACCGTTTTCGCGAAATCGAAAGCCTCGACCGCTTGCACCGAATCGGAAGGAAGCCCCAGCGTACGAACGAACCCGTTGCCGGTTCCTGCGGGAATCGGATTGAACGCCGGCATGCGCCCATAACGCTTCCGTCCCTCGAACAGGCCCTTCATTCCCAATCCGACAGTACCGTCGCCGCCCATGACGAACAACGCATCGACGTGCGCGCACGCCTCGCAAGACCAGGATTCGACATCTTCGGCGCACGTGGAAAAACGATACTCCGTCTTTTCGAACGCCGCCTCGATAACAGGAAGGACGCGGAGAGCCGAAACGGCGCCGTCGCGCTTTCCCGAATCGGGATTCACGACCAGCAACGCCCTTTTCATCCAAGCCTCCTGCCTTCATCGGCAAGCCGCACGCTTCAGCAACCGCCGATTCGAATCATTGGAAATATGATTGGAAGATATCTGTCCGATTCGATTTTGCCTAGGGAGATTCACCACAAGATAACGAACGGATTCCTTTTCGTCATCGTTTCGCCATGCTTCGAATCAAGACAGGACATCAGCGCTGCACGATGCAGAAACCCGGCGCATATTGACAGAACGAACCGCGCGAAAGCCGACAACCCAAAACCGCTACATCTTCCACTCCTCGAACAAATCAAGCAGTTCCTGTCTGGAATTCACCCCGAGTTTTCGATAGATATGGGTCGTGTGCGTTTTCACCGTTCCCGTCGTGACGAAAAGCTCGTCGGCGATGTAAGGCAGGCTTCTTCCCTTTGAAAGATACGAGAACACCTCGCCCTCGCGGCGCGTCAAACCAAACGATTCCGCAAACAGAGCCGCCTTGACTTCATCCCGCGAAAGGGCTGCGCCTCCATCGGAACACAAACGCATCGTCTCTTTCCACGACGCCTTCGACGATGCGCCCGCGGATCCAGACGCCAGTCCATCTTTTCGCCCCTCCGACGCCATGCAAGCAACATCGGGCATCGGCGTTTGTTCGTCGACAAGATGCGCGTCAATCGCGATGCCGTCTTCCTTCGCAACGAAGTCGGCATCAGCGGCCTGTTTAACCAGGACAAGGAACAGCGTCAGCATGGCGGCGGCGCACATCCACTCGAATGCACCGGGCCAGCACGACTCCCACACGCTTATCTGTTTGCCCGCCACATTACCGACAACCACCACAACAGCGATCACTGCTTGAGCAAGACAGAACGACAGAAGAGGAGAAAGGGCCTTTTCCCAGGTTGCCCTGCTTACTAAAACAATAATGAGAACCTGAAAGAAGAAGGCGCACCCCTGAACAAGCGCACCGAAGAGAGAAACGAAGACTCCGTTCGACACCAGCATTCCCACAAGCCCAACCGCCGTAAACGTCAACGTGATCCGATACACCGTCTCAACCCCGAGCGATTGACCGCCCGACGTCAAAGGGACAAGAGCCATCGTCGCAATGCAGGCACACACGAACGCCCCGCCCCTGAAAAGGCCATCAGCGTTCTCGTAGGAAAACCCCATCGCCGCCGATGCCACCAGATTCCCAACGAATGCCGCAATCAATACGGCAACCAGAGCATTCCACGGCATGCCCGACAACTTCCACGACCCGTCGAACAACTCGTCGAGAAAAACAAATCGC
>USLD01000244.1 GCA_900555495.1 uncultured Slackia sp.
CGCACCGATTTCGACTTCGCCCCCTGGACCCTGGTCAACGGCGAAGACAAACGCACCGCGAACCTCACCGTATGCCGCACGCTGGTCGCCGAGCTCGAACGCGCGCTGGCCAAGCAAGCCGACCCCGCCGTCGCAGCGGCCGCGGCCAAAGCCGCCGAGAACAGCGCCGGCCTGTTGACCGAAAGCGATCCGCGCGAACGCAGCGCCGAAGAGACCGAAGCCGTGCTGGCGGCGGCGCATCAGGCGGCTCTCGAGCAGAGCGCGCTGGCGCCCGCACACTCGCGCTTCACCATGGTGGCACGCCCGCCGCGCTTGGAAGACATCGACTACACGCTCGCCCTGGAGCGCGATGAATATCTCGAGGCCCTGAAGAAGGAGCAGAAGCGCCTGGGAGAGCTGGAGCTGAAGATGTATCGGGCGCGCATCCCTCTGATGCTGCTCTACGAAGGCGACGATGCGGCCGGCAAGGGCGGCAACATCAAGCGCGTGGCGCAGGCGATCGACGCGCGCGCTTACACGGTGTTTCCCAGCCCCGCTCCCACCAAGCCCGAGCTCATGCATCCCCACCTGTGGCGCTACTGGACGCGCCTGCCGCGCGCCGGCCACGTGGGCATCTACGACCGCAGCTGGTACGGCCGCGTGCTGGTAGAACGCGTGGAAGGGTTTGCAAGCCCCGAGCAGTGGGGCCGCGCCTACGACGAAATCAACGAATTCGAGCACGAGCTGCAGGCATGGGGCGCGATCCTGCTGAAATTCTGGGTGGCGGTCGATCCCGACGAACAACTGCGACGCTTCAACGACCGCGAGACCAACCCCGACAAGCAGTGGAAGATCACGCCCGAAGACTGGCGCAACCGCGACAAACGCCCGCAGTACGCCGCCGCGGTGGACGACATGTTCCGCCTGACCTCGACCACCTACGCCCCCTGGCGCATCCTGGAATCGAGCAACAAGTATTACGCGCGCGTCAAAGCGCTGCGCATCATCAACCAGGCGCTCGAAGAACGCCTGGGGCTGTAGCATCTAAGCAGCACGACCCCCGCCGATACGACGAAGGGCCCCGGAATCATTCCGGGGCCCTTCCCTTTTGCGACGCGGGGCCGCTTGTTATCGGCGATGATAGATCAGATGGCACACATCGTCGCCGCGGGCGATCGTCTTCGGCAGATCGAGCGAGCAGCCGTACGCTTCGCCGATTCCGCGGTCGCCGCACATGGCCCAATCGCACAGGTTCGAAATCTCTTCGTCGGTGCATCCCTGCTTCTGCCACGCCTTCACGAGCGGGCAGTAATGGAACTCCAGCTCGAAACGGTCGTCCTGCACGTCTTTGATATCCATTTCGAACACCATCTGCGCAGGCTTGCCGAACAGGCCCTTCTTCAGGCTTTTCAGGCTCTTGGTGCCGCCGCCCTTGGCCACCAGCTCGGCGCCCTGGAACAGACCGCAGCGCTTCACCGCCGCAGGCGCGAACACAGCCGGGTCGGCACCAGACTTCTTCGCCTCGTCGGTCAGAAGATACAGCCACAGAGCGCGATGCTCGAGCAGTTCGCGAATGGCCTTGATCAGCGGGTTTTTGATACGCGGCTCGTTGGTCACGACGCTTTTCGCCATGATGCTTCCCCTCCTTGCAAAAGACGCCGCCCCTTGCGAGGCGGCGTCTACGACACGGCTTTTAAAACCGAAACGACCTTATTTCTTGATGCCCAGGTCTTCCCAGGTGATTTCCTGGACCTCGTCGTTCATGGTGACCTCGGTGACCAGAATCAGGCATGCCAGCGAAACGGCGGATTCGAGCGAGGTGCGCACGACCTCGGTGGGGTCGGCCACGCCCATGGCCACCATGTCGCCGTACTCGCCCGTCGCGGCGTTGAGGCCCCAGCCCTTTTCGAGCTGCTTGCACTTCTCAACCACGAGGGTTCCCTCGTAGCCGGCGTTTTCGGCGATCGTGCGCACGGGGGCCTCGAGGGCCTTGCGGACGATGTCGATGCCGACCTTCTCGTCGCCTTCGGCCTCGAGGGCGTCGAGCGCGGGGATGGCCTGCAGCAGCGCGGTGCCGCCGCCTGCAACCACGCCCTCGCGCAGCGCAGACTGCACGGAGCGAATCGCGTCCTCGATGCGGCGACGCGTGGAGATGAGCTCGGTCTCGGTCGCGGCGCCGACGCGCAGCACGCCGATGCCGCCGGACATCTTCGCCAGACGCTC
>USLD01000245.1 GCA_900555495.1 uncultured Slackia sp.
TGCTGGGAATATCTCCCTGGACTGCTCGCATGGCTGGCGGATGCGCGCGCTGTTCGTGCGTTTGTGTCTGACCACGCTTTCGCCAGTCGGCTGACGATGCTCGGTATTAATATCGTGCAGGTGCTGCTGGCGTTTTTGCCAGGCGAGCCCGTGGAGCTAGCCAGTGGATACGCGTTCGGCTTCTGGGAGGGCACGGCCCTGTGCCTGGTTGCTTCGGGTTTGGCGACGTCGGCGATTTACTGGGCGACTCGTCGCTGGGGCTGGAAGCTCGTCGGACTGTTTTTCGATCGGTCGCTGTTCGACCGCTTCTCTTGGCTGAAGAGCGCCAAGCGCCTTGAGCTCATCATGCTCATCGTGTTCCTGATTCCCGGCACGCCCAAGGATTTCCTGACGTATTTTGCCGGGCTGACGAACATGCGCTTTCTCCCGGTCGTCCTGATCGCCACGTTTGGGCGTATCCCCTCTATCGTGACCTCGACAATCACGGCGTCTGCGGTCGGCTCCGGCAATTGGCCGCTGGTCGCATGCACGCTGGTGGCGTCGGCGCTTCTCTTGGCGGTGGGCGGCCTGATGTATCGTCGCCTGCGCAGCCGCACGCGGTGAGAGGCGCCAAGCACCGCATTCAAGCGCAAAACCTTCCCCAAAACGTACACCTATTTTTCGAAATCCTGGGCAAACGCTAAATAAGTGTACGTTTTGGGGAAGGTTTTGATGTTTTTGGCCGAGCGCGGCCCCTTACGCGCGGCGATTGATGAAGAAATCCGCCATGGAAACGAGCAGCTCGGCCGCCTCGGTGGTGATGACGCCGCGTTCGGCGAGCTCGCGGGCGCGCTTCTGGGCTTCGGCGGTCTTTTCGGCGGCGAGTCCGCGACACTTGTCAATGCCGCCGCCCAGCTCGATGAGCTCGACGGCTCGAGCAAGTTCCGAGGTGTCGGTTGTGGCGGATTCCAGCAGTTCGACAAGCTCCGAGCGCTCCGCGCCGCCGAGATGCTCGAGTGCCCAAACCACCGCGAGGGTGCGCTTGCCCTCCGTGATGTCGCTGCGGAAGTCCTTGCCCTGTGCGTCGGCATCGCCCACCAGGTTCAGCAGGTCGTCTTGCAGTTGGAAGGCGAGTCCCGCGGGCAGGCCGACCTCGATGAGGCCGCGCACCGCGTCCGGCTCGGCGCCGGCGGCGAGCGCTCCTGCGTACAGGGGGCTAGCCACGGTGTACCAGGCTGTTTTGCCGTCGATCATGTAGAGGTAATCATCGCTCGTGACGTCCCAGCGGCCGTCGCGCGCCCAGCCGAGGTCGAGCGCTTGGCCCTCGAGCGTGTGACGTTCCATGCGTACAAGCTCCTCGAGCACGCGCAGTCGGCGCTCTGCGGGCAGCGACCCATCGGCGAGCACGATCTCGAACACGCGGGTGAGGGCGAGGTCGCCGGCATTGATGGCGAGGCCGAGCCCCTCGGTGCGATACAGGCAAGGCTCGCCGCGGCGCAGTTCGCTCGCATCGGCGATGTCGTCGTGGATGAGGGCGGCACTTTGGAACAGCTCGATGGCGACACCGCACGAGAGCGCCTGGTCGGCGCGGCCACCCACGGCTTCGGCTCCGAGCAGCGCCAGCACGGGGCGCACGCGCTTTCCGCCGCCCGCGGTGAAGTGCGCAAGCGGGGCGTACAGGTAGCGGTCGAGGTCGTCCGTGGGGGCGTCATCGCGGCCCATCGCCACGGCGTCGGCCTCATGCAGGGCGCGTTCGATCAGCGGGAGCCTGTCTTTCAGATACGCGACGAAGCTCTCGCCCGCGTGCCCGGTCATATCGCTCATGTGCAGCCCTTTCCATGGGAGTTCTCTCTCGGACAATGCTAGCAAAACGGGGCGGTCGAGACCGCCCCGCACGGGATTCCTATTGTTGTGTGTGACGTCACATCCGCTCGATCGACGCCGAGGTGGGATGGGCCGTCGCGCCTTGAATGGCCGCTATCCCTCGTAGCCGTTGGGGTTGTGGGACTGCCAGTTCCAGGCATCGCGGCACATGTCGTCGATGCCGTACTGGGCCTTCCAGCCCATGAGGTCGCGAGCCTTGGAGCAATCGGCGTAGTTCTCGGCCACGTCGCCGGGGCGGCGCGGGTCGATGACGTAGGGGATCTGCTTGCCGCAGGCCTTTT
>USLD01000246.1 GCA_900555495.1 uncultured Slackia sp.
CAGCTGCTTTTTCGACGGACCCGCCTTGCGGCGAAACGCCTCTTTGACCTTAACGACAGGTCTCATGAACAGGCCTTTCAGATACGCTTTGCGACCCATGCGCGCAGCGACATAGCGCCACAGGTCCATGCGCGGCAACGCTTGCGCAGAACCGTCGAGGACACGGCGATACACCTGCGCGACGGGAGCGGAAAGCCCCGCCGCAGGATCGCCCGAGCCTTCGATATAGCGCTCGTAGATCGACTTCAATCGCTCGAACGCATGCTGCGCATCGGCGGGCGCCAAGGCGCGCATGTCCAGGAACAGGAAGTCGAGCGACCAGTCGGCGAGCTGGGCGGGACCGAGCTCGATCAGCCCTCGCTTCTCCCATGACGAGAACACGGCCTCGACGATGTCGAGATGCTTGTCCATGCGTCCCGCAAGGTCGTCGAACAGAACGCGCATCGCCGAGCCTTCGCGCACGACGCGATAGTCGTAGAGCTTGTCGGAGACGAAGGCCGTCTTGCGGGCGATCGGATAGATTTCGAAATGGAACGCCTGGTCTTCGCCGAGCGGGAGGCTTTCATTGTATTCGATGCCGTTATCGACGAGAAACGTCCTCGTGGTGGCCGTGCGCCATGCGAACGGGCGAGACTTCTCTTCCAGCAGGATTTTCCAATCGAAGCCGTCGTAGACCGCGTCGCGCGGACTCAGGCAATCGACCAGCCAGGGATAACCGTCGCAAGACGGAACGCAGTTGGCGCCGAACGTCACCACGTCGGCATCGCTTTCCTGAAACGCCCGCACGAGACGCTCGCATGCCTCGGGAACCAGTGCGTCGTCGGCATCGACGCACAGCACGTAATCGCCCGTCGCCTCGCGCCGGCGTTTTTCGCTGACGAGACGCCGCCGTTGCTCTTGCTCACCATGCGGATGCGCGGATCGGCGGCCGCATGCAGCTCGACGATGCGCGACGAACGGTCGGTCGAACCGTCGTCGACGCAGATGACCTCGAGGTCCGCATACGTCTGGGCGCGCACCGAATCAAGGCAATACGACAGATACTTCTCGACGTTATAGACGGGAATGATGATAGAGAACTTCGCCACGGCCCGACCTATCGCCCTTTCGTCTTGCGCGCAAGACCCTTGACCAGCAGCGAAATGCCGCCTTCCTGCACATAGCAGCGCGCCTTGGAAAGCGCGCCCTTGCTCGCGCTCGCCGCGCGGCCCGCCTTGAACAGCTCGGGAGAATCGCAGATGATCTGGAAATCCTTCTTCTTCCACGGCTCGAACACGCCGAAATCGACGCGGCCGGCAGCCATGTCGGCTTTGAATTCCTCATGCATGCGCTGCAGGAACTCGTCGTTCAAAGGGCTTGCCAGGCGCTCGTAGTTCCACAGGTAGTTGTCGAGCTTCACCTTCTCCTTCACGCCCCACAGGCCTTGCTTTTCGGGATGGGCCTCGAGGAAGCGGTCCATTTCGGCATGCTCGTCGCAGATGCAGTACACCTTGGACGGCGAATTGACCGAAGAGGATTCGTTGTCCTGGCGGTAATGCAGCACCGGCTCGTTCAGGAACACGACGCGGTCGGCGCAGGCCCACACTTTGAAATTGAAGGCGGAGTCCTGAAACGACGCGCCCGGCGTCTCGTGAAAATCGATGCCGTGCTCGGACAGGAAATCGCGACGATAGACGGCCGACCAGATAGAAGGCTTGGCGAAAAAGATTTCCGGCTCCTTCGACGGATTCACAGGACGGCCCGCAGCCTTCTTCGGCACCACCTCGAACAGCTCGTTCTTCTCCTTGGGGACGGACCAGTAAAACCAGAAGTTCGCCTTCGAGACCTGTGCGTCATGCGCTTCGGCAGCGTTCACGAGCAACTCGAGCGCGTCGGGCTCGAAGAAGTCGTCGGATTCCAGGATGCCGATATAGCGGCCGCGCGCCTCGGCGAGCCCGCGGTTCATAGACGCTCCGTAGCCCGAATTAGGCTTGTCGACCATGCGCACGCGCGAATCGCGCGCCATGTATTCGCGAATGATATCGGGCGACGAATCGGTGGACCCGTCGTTCAGGCAGATGATTTCGATATCTTCGAGCGTCTGGGAGCATGCGGAATCGAGACATTCCCTCAAATAGCGCTCGACAT
>USLD01000247.1 GCA_900555495.1 uncultured Slackia sp.
AGATATCCCAGCGTTACGACGATGTAACACCCGAAGACGACTGCTACGACGCGCTTGCATGGGCGCTTGCCGGCAACGTGGCCGAGGTGGGATCGGACGGCTATAACGATTTCAGGCCGCGCGACAAGGCCTCGCGCGGCGAGGTCGCCGTATTCCTGTGGCGCTACGCCGGCAGGCCGGGCGACGTCCTGCTGGGACCCCGCCCCTCTTTCGCCGACCCTGCATGCGACGTCGCATTCGGAAGCTATTACGCCGAAGCCGCGAAATGGCTCAAGGAAGACGACCTGAGCGTCGCCGACCCCTTCAGGGCCCAAGACACCATGACCTACGGCGAGCTCGCCACGCTGCTGTGGCGCTATGCCAGGTTGCTCGAAACCCCCGAAAGCCAGGCCTCCGACGCCGCGCACTCCGCCGACGACGAGGCCTCGACGCGCTCGGAAGAAAAGGAAGCGGGCGAGCGCACCGCCGCAGGCGATGACGCGGATGCCGCCGCATGGGCATTCAAGCACGACATCCTTCCATTCTACGAATTCGAGAACAAGCTCGGCGAGCCGTGCACCCGCGAAGGCGTTATCGAAACGCTCTACGCATTCGACGGCATACGGGGCTGAGCCGACCTCGCCCGCACCTGGAAAAGCGCCCCAGCGGCGCTTTTTCTTTATCTCGCCTACGACGCACCGCTCTTCTGGAAACGCCGGCCCGAACTCTGAGATGATTGTCCGCAGCACACTAAAAGCGACGTTTTCCCAGGAAAACGTCTTTCTGACCATATCAAGATAAACTATATATCTCATTTTGCTAGAATCAGACTAATGCCAGATTTTCAATGAGTAAGGTCAGTTTATGCTTAGCTACGACATGAGCGCACACGGCGAAGACCCCTTGTACGTGCACCTGTGCAAATGCATCAGGACCGATATCGAGACGGGCGCGATAGCGCCCCATGAAAAACTCCCCTCGAAGCGCTCGCTCGCCCGCAATCTCGATGTGGCGGTGGTCACCGTCGAGACAGCCTACGCGCAGCTGATCGCCGAAGGCTACCTTTACGCCGAAGCACGCCGCGGATACTTCGCCTGCGAATTGCAACGCACAAAAGAAGCTGCCGCCGAAGACGAGCCCCGCCCCCTTCCCTGCGACGCGCGTCCCGCGCCTGCCGTATCGCCCGCCGAAGCGCGGCGCGCCGCAGCCGCACGCCCGTGGATGCGCGATAAAGATACGCGCTCCATCGCGCCGAAAACCGCACGGCCCCGCTTCGACCTGTCGCCGAACGCCGTATCCGCCGACGCCTTTCCGCTGGCGCTTTTGACGAAAGCGCTACGCGACACGCTCTCGCTCGAGCCTGCCGAAACGCTGATCGGCCCAGGCGATGCGCGCGGCGAAGACCGTCTGCGCCGCGCCATAGCGCAGCACCTGCGCCGCACGCGCGGCTTCGCCGTCGACCCCGACCTCATCGTCGTAGGCGCAGGGTCTCAGGTGCTTTACCACCTCATCGTGCAGTTGCTCGACCGCCCCGCATGCGCCGCCGTCGAAAACCCGGGCTACGGCCGCCTTGCGCGCGTCTACGAAGCCAACGGCATCCCTGTCGAGCGCATCCCGATCGACGAAAACGGCATCGATGTAGACGCATTGCGCGCCATCGACCCTCCGCTTGTCCACACCGTGCCGACCCATCATTTCCCCACCGGAATCGATATGCCCGCCGGCCGACGATACGAACTGCTCGCATGGGCGAACGAAGCGCCAGGACGCTATATCGTCGAAGACGACTACGACGGCGAATTCAGACTTGTGGGAAAACCCCTCCCTACGCTTGCAAGCATCGACGAACACGAACGCGTCATCTACGTCAACACGTTCTCGCGGGCGCTCGGCCCCGCATTCCGCGTCGCATATCTCGTGCTGCCGCGCCATCTTCGCGACGCCTTTGCAGACAAACTCGGATTCTATTCCTGCACCCTCTCTGCGATCGACCAGCTTGCCCTCGCACGCCTTATGGAGCACGGCGATTTCGAACGCTTCATCAACCGCACGAAAACCCGCTGCCGCGCCGCACGCGACGTTTTGGTCGATGCGCTTGCGAAAACGCCCGCCGCTCGTCACATCTCCTTCGAAAACATCGACTCAGG
>USLD01000248.1 GCA_900555495.1 uncultured Slackia sp.
GCACGAAGCACGAAAAAGCGCTGCGAATAAAACCTTCGCAGCGCCCATCAGGCAGTTTACAGTATGCTTTCCTTATTCCGACAAAAGCGGGAGGCGCATCTATTCGCCTGCGCCGGCCGCAGCCTCATCGGAGCAAGCCGCGTTCTGTTGCTCGGCGAGCTCTTTTCTGCGCGCGCGGATTTCAGCAGCGCGGTCGATCGCCAGCGTGCGCAGCGTCGCCACCGTAGGAACGCCGAGGAACATGCCGACCACGCCGAACAGCGCGCCGCCCACCAGCACGGCCGCGAACACCCAGATGCCGGGAAGGCCGACGGAGGCGCCCACGACATTGGGATAGATCAGATGCGACTCGAGCTGCTGCAGGATGACGAGGAACACGACAAACCAGACGGCCTGCATGGGGTCGACGGTCAAAATCATGAGGAAGCCGATCGCGCCGCCCAGCCAGGCGCCGAAGACGGGCACGAGCGCGGTGAGGCCCACGCATGCGCCGACGGCCACGGCGTACGGCATGCCGAAGATGGCCATGCCGATGGCGCACAGCGTTCCCAGGATGACCGCCTCGATGCACTGGCCCGTGATGAAGCGCGAGAAGGACTGGTTGGCCACATGCCCCGCATGGCGCAGGGTGTCGGCGAAGCGCGCGGGCACCGTCATCTCGATGAAGGTGTCGAGGCCCCTGAACACGCGATCCTTATCGAGCAGGATATACAGAGAGAACACGAGCGCCACGATGAAGGAGAATACGTTGTGCGCGATGGATGTCGCAGTCGAAAAGACCGACTTCACCATGTTCATCAAGCTCGACGAATCACCGCTCGAAAGAGTGGCCATGAAATCGGCGAAGCTGTGCTCGATATTCTCGACGGCCGCGGTATCGAGCGAAGCAAGCAGCATATCCAGGTCGTCTTGCGCCCACTGGTAGAAATCCTCCAGAACCAGAACGGCGCCCTGCTGGATAATGCCGGCCGACGCCTTCATCTCAGGAAGGACCAAATTCACGATGACGGCGATAACGATCGCGATAATGGCGAACGACGCCGCCAAGCAAACCGGACGTCGAGACGCCGCCAAAGGGCCCGCCTTTGCCGATGGGAAATACACGCGCTCGAGACGGCCCATGATCAGGTTGACCAAAAACGCGATCACGCAGCCCAGGACAAGAGGGAAAAACGCCGCCCATACGGCACCGACGGCTGCGAGCACCTGTTGGGAATACATCACGCCGAGCGCCGCGAGAAACGCGAAGAACGCCGCAAGGGCCAGAAGGGTCGCCGAGCGGCGCACGCTCGGCTGCTTATCGTCCATGGTGCCGTTTGGCATACTCCACCGCCGTATCCGCCCGTACGAACGGGCCATCGAAACGCCTCTGGAAAGGCGCCATCGTCCGGCGCATCCATCTCTCGCGCCTCCACGCACCATGGTAACGCAGCGCGGCCCCGCCGCGGAACACCGTTGCCGAACCGCCACGTTTTCGCACGCCCTGTCCCGCAATGCCGCCGACGGGGACCAATTGCGCCGCTCGTAGACCGCTTTCGCCATGAATCTCGACACCGTAACAGCGATGAAACAGAGCGGCTTTAATCTGCTAGAGTGCATCACGGAAGAACGCGGGACGAAACGAGTCCGCATGACCGACAATAGGAGGAAGCCATGACGTACGCACAACGCGTGATCGAACAGGTCAAGGCGAGAAACGCAAACGAGCCCGAATTCATCCAGGCCGTCACCGAGGTCCTGACCTCCATCGAGCCCGCCCTCGCGGCGCATCCCGAATACGAGGAGGCAGGCCTGCTCGAGCGTCTCGTCGAACCGGAGCGCGTCGTCATGTTCCGCGTCCCCTGGGTCGATGACCAGGGTAAGGTCCAGGTCAACCGCGGCTATCGCGTCCAGTACAACAGCGCCCTCGGCCCCTATAAGGGCGGCCTGCGCTTCCATCCTTCCGTCAACCTGTCCATCATCAAGTTCCTCGGTTTCGAGCAGTGCTTCAAGAACAGCCTGACCACGCTTCCCATGGGCGGAGGCAAGGGCGGCTCCGACTTCGACCCCAAAGGTAAATCCGACGGCGAGGTCATGCGTTTCTGCCAGAGCTTCATGACCGAGCTCTACCGCCACATCGGCC
>USLD01000249.1 GCA_900555495.1 uncultured Slackia sp.
CGCCAACGAACCGCGTTTGAGCTCGCGATCCCAAATCGGGATGATGATGGCCTCGGCGTCGGGGTTCAGGCTCGGGTTGCTGAAGGTGCGGTACTCCTCCCAGATGCTCGAGCACACCTCGCGGTCGGTGCCCTTGAAAGCGCCGGCCTCGGCGTCGTACCAGGCGCCGAACAGGTGGTCGAAGGCGTCCTCGCCGCCGATCTGCTCGACGCCCTCGGCAAGGCGCTTCTCCAAATAGCTCTGCATGTCGATATCGATCGAAATCACGATATCCTGGCCGTCTTTCGCAGGCTCGTCGACCTCGGTGCCGCCCGGAATGGGAATGCCCTTGCCGCCACGCTGAACGACCAGCCTGCCGGGCGTGCCTTTGAGGATGTCGTCGTAATACAGCTCGAGGCCCGACACGCCCTGCCCATCCACATTCACGAAGCCGAGAACCTGGCCGGCGACCTTGCCGTAAGGATAGACGCGCTTCGTGTCGTCGATGAAGTAGATGCCGGTCAGCCCCTTCTCGCGCAACGCATCGGCCACGTCCACATCGGCTTTACGCTTGATGTAGACGAATGTGGTGTCTTGAGAAAGCAGGTCGCGATATTCGGAGGCCTCGCCGCCGAGGGAATCGGCCAGCGCCTGCGCCGTAGAAGACCTGTCGACGACCTCCTTGGGATTCGCATAGACCGTCGTGGCATCGACGCTGGTGGCCAGCACGTTTCCGTTGCGATCGTAAATGGTCCCGCGGCGCGGAGAGATGTCGGCGCTCACCGTGCGCGATGCCGCAGCGGCGGAACTGAGCTCATCGGCCTTGATGACCTGCAGATACACAAGACGGCCGGCCCATGCCAGGGCGATTAGGAGAAACGAAAGCAGCAAAAAAGACAGACGGCTCGAAGGCGAGCCGTCGGAAACGCTGCGTGGATTGGATGGTCTGCGTTCGCTCATCGATTATCCTTGATTCGCAATGGCGGCGATGCTTCCAGACAAAGAAAGATCGCCTTCCGCATCCGTCGCCACGATGTCGGGAGGCAACACGACCGCTTCGGTGCTCAGCGGAGGCGCCATGCCCAGACTCGCCGCCTCGACGCGAATATGGGTCGAGTTGGAAAGCCTGCTTTGCTGCACCTCGAGGTCGCTTCCATAGGACCTCGCGTTCTCGATCTTGGCGCTCAAATCGTCGGCTGCGATCGAGCTCGTGACGCTCGCGGCGGTCAGGCCGACGCGTATACAGCACAACGTCGCGATCACCAAAGCGGCCGCGACGATGACTTTCGCTATTCCCATAACCGATGCGGGAAGCGTCTCCACATCGGAATATTTCCGCCGACCGGGTATGACCTCGAAGTCGGCGCCCGAACGGTCGGGCACGGCCGGCGCGGAGCTGCCGTATAGGTATCCCGACCGGGAGGCACGGTATGCATTCGTGCGACTCACACCGGCCCCCTTTCTTCAGATGCAATGCTCTTCGGTCGGCTTGCTCTACTCGCGTATCGGCATTAACGTATCTTCTCCGCGACACGCAGCTTGGCGCTGCGGGCACGCGGGTTTCGCTCGATTTCCTCCGGCGTCGGAAGAATCGGCTTGCGCGTGACGATCTTCAGCGCCGGATCGGCCCCGCACGCGCATACGGGAAGTCCGGGAGGGCAGGTGCAGGTGCGCGCATGCTCTGCGAACACCTCCTTGACGACCCTGTCCTCAAGGGAATGGTAGCTGATCACCAGGATGCGGCCTTTCGGATTCAGCCAGCGCACCGCCGCTTCCAAGCCGCTGCGCAAAACCGAAAGCTCGGAGTTCACTTCGATGCGCAGCGCCTGGAACGTCCTTTTGGCGGGATGGCCGCCCGCACGACGCGCCGAAGCGGGAATGGCGGCCTTGATGATCTCGACGAGCTGCCCGCTCGTCTCGATAGGGGCGCGCTCGCGCGCGGCGACGATGAACTGCGCGATACGGCTGGCCCACTTCTCATCGGAATAATCGCGGATGATCCGAGCGAGCTCTGCTGCATCCAGGGTGTTGACGAGCTCTGCTGCGGTTGTGGTCTGGTTGCCCGGATCCATCCTCATGTCCAGGGGAGCGTCCTCTTTGAACGAGAACCCCCGCGACGGAAAATCAAGCTGCGGCGAAGAA
>USLD01000250.1 GCA_900555495.1 uncultured Slackia sp.
CGCTCGTCGTCGAACGGGGCGGCTGCGTGGAAGACCGCCTTCGTTCCGTCGCCCGTTTCAATGAAGGCGGAGCACTTGACCCCGAATCGAACATTCAGTTCGGCGAAGGCGGCGCGGGAACGTTTTCCGATGGAAAGCTGACTACCAACATCAAGAATCCCCGTTGCAAGGACGTGCTCCACATCTTCGCCGCGGCGGGCGCCCCCGAGGAAATCCTCTGGCAGGCGAAGCCCCATATCGGCACCGACCTGCTTGTCGGCGTGGTGCGTCGTATGCGCGAAGACATCATCGAAGCGGGAGGCGAGGTCCGATTCGATACGCGCCTCGAATCGATGCGGTTCTCAGGCGGCGTGCTGGCGTCCGTCGCGATCAAGGCGGCGGGTGCGGCGACATGCGAAGAGATTCTGACGGACCGTCTGGTGCTCGCTTGCGGCCACTCGGCGCGCGATACGTTCGAGGCCGTGCGCGATGCGGGACTGCTCATGGAGCGTAAGCCGTTTTCGGTGGGCGTGCGCATCGAGCATCCTCAAAGGCTCATCGACAAGGCCCAGTACGGTAAGGCCGCGTCGCATTCGGCGCTCGGAGCGGCTGATTACAAGCTCGCGGTGCATCTCGAAGACGGCCGCGGCGTCTACACGTTCTGCATGTGCCCCGGCGGCGAAGTCGTCTGTGCGGCCTCGGAGGAGGGCGGCGTCTGCGTGAACGGCATGAGCCGTTTCGCGCGCGATGGCGCCAATGCGAATTCGGCGGTCCTCGTGGGCGTCGACGAGTCCGACCTCGAAGGCGACGACGTACTGGCGGGCGTCGAGCTGCAAAGGGCGATGGAGCGATCGGCATTTTGCGCGGCGGGTTCGTCGTATGCGGCTCCTGCGCAGTACGTCGACGACTTTCTCGCGGGCAGGCCGAGCGAGGGGCCGCGCGAAGGCGCCGTGGCGCCGTCCTACGCGCGCGGCGTGGCCTGGTGCGACTTGCGCGAGGTCCTGCCCGACTTCGTTTCCAGCTCGCTTGCATCGGCCCTGCCGCTTCTCGATCGCCGCCTGAGGGGATTCTCGTCTGCCGATGCGGTGATGACGGGCGTCGAAACGCGCAGTTCGAGCCCCGTGCGCATCGTGCGCGACAAGGCGAGCATGCAGGCGTTCTCGGCGGCCTCGGGCCTCTCGGGCACGGGCGTCTTCCCCTGCGGCGAGGGCGCGGGCTATGCGGGCGGCATCATGTCGGCCGCCGTCGACGGCGTGGCGGAAGCCGTCATTGCAAACATGAACGAAAGCGCGCTGCGCGAATCCTGACGGAGAGGGGTCGTCATGCGTGGAGGCTGTGCGGCCGTCGGAATGCTCGCCGTGGCGGGCGTCGCCTACGGCGCCGTCCCCGCACTTGCGGCGGCCTTCGTGCCGAGCGATGCGGGGATGGTTGCATCCATCTTGCTGCTGTATGTGCTGTATCCCTCGCTTTCGATGGTTTTCGGCGTCGCGAGCGCGCAGGCGATGCGTTCTCTGTGGTGGATGCCGGGCGTTTTCGCCGGTTTGTTTTTACCCTTGTTTTGCTTCTCCATGGGCGCATCGTCCGAGGATATGTGGTTGTATGCCATAGGGTATGCCGCGATCGGCTATGTCGCCGCCGCAATGGGTTTCGCGTTGACGCGCGGCAGGCGCACGGCGCCGTGATATATCACCGCCCGATTGCGGCCGACAGAGAGAAAGGGAGACATCATGAGCGTTCTGTTCGTCGAATATCCGAAATGCACGACGTGCAAGAAGGCTAAGAAGTGGCTCGACGAGCACGGGGTCGCGTATACGGATCGCCATATCGTCGATGAGGCGCCGACGGCCGACGAGCTTGCCTCCTGGCATGCGCGCAGCGGCCTTCCCATCCGCCGCTTCTTCAATACGAGCGGCATCAAATACCGCGAGCTCGGCTTGAAGGCGGTGCTCGATGCGGGTGCGAGCGATGAGAAATGCTACGAGCTGCTTTCCTCCGACGGCATGCTCGTAAAGCGCCCGATCGTCGTAGGCGACGATTTCGTACTGGTCGGCTTCAAGGAGGAGGCCTGGGCCGAACGCCTGCATTCTTAGAATTCCCGAGTGCGGCGCCTTGCGACAAC
>USLD01000251.1 GCA_900555495.1 uncultured Slackia sp.
GCGAGCCGGGACATGCCCGGGTGCTTGCGGCTTCGGCCGGCTCTTACGACACCGTCGTCGTGGTGGGGGGAGACGGCGTGGTGCATGAGACGGTCGCAGGTCTTCTCGAGATTCCGCGCGACCAGCGTCCGGTTCTCGGGCTCGTTCCGTGCGGGAACGGCAACGATTACGCTCGTACGCTCGGCATGCCGTTCGCATTCGATGCGGCGTTCGCTGCCTTGTCGAGGGCCGTGCCGCGTGCCGTCGATGTGGGAATCGTGAACGGCACGCCTTTCATGCAGACGCTTTCGTTCGGCCTCGACGCGGCCATCGCGCTCGGTACGCACGAGCGCAGGGTCAAGACCGGCCATATGGGAACAAGGCTGTTTCTCGAGGAAGGCATAGAGCAGCTCGTGTTCCATCGCGACGAGTACCCGTACGAGCTGTCGATCGACGGCGCGGCGTCCGAGCGTTCGTCGATGTTTCTGTTCGCGGTGCAGATCGGCCCCACCTACGGCGGCGGTTTCGCGATCTGCCCCGAGGCCGATCCGTTCGATGGCGCGTTCGACTGCTGCATCGCGCATCCGCCGATCGGCTTCGCCCGCGCAGCGCGGCTTTTTCTCAAGGCGAAGGATGGGAGGCACACAGGAAGCACCGATGTGCTTTCGTTTTGTCGCGCCGAGCGGCTGACGGTCTCTTTCGCATCGCCTCCGCCTGCACAGGTCGACGGCGAGCGCATCGTCGGCGACCGTTTCGACATCTCGATCCTTCCGCGCGAAATCGATGTTCTTTTCCTCGACCGAAGGGCCTGACGTATGACGACGTTCAGCTTCATCCTCATCCTCGCTGTGGCCGTGGTCATTTCCGCGGTCATCAACCAGCTCGTTCGAGGGGTCTCGACGCCTCTTATCCAGATCGCCCTCGGCGCGATCATAGCCCTGTGGGGGTTCACGACGTCGAATTTCACCATCGACCCCGAACTGTTCTTGGTACTATTCATCGCCCCTCTGCTTTATGATGAGGCGCGCCAGGTGGACAAGGTGTCTCTCTGGTCGAATCGCACGGTTATCGTATCGCTTGCCGTTGGCCTGGTGGTGGTCGCGATGCTCGTGGTGGGCTTCGTGCTCAACTTCGTGCAGCCTAGCATCCCGCTCGCGGCCGCGTTCGCCCTCGGCGCCGCGCTCGGCCCGACCGACGCCGTTGCCGTGGCGTCGCTTTCGCAGCGTGCTTCGTTGAACAAGCGCCAAGAGGTCCTGTTGTCGGGCGAGTCCTTGATCAACGACGCTTCGGGCGTCGTATCGTTCCAGTTCGCCGTGGCGGCGCTGACTACCGGCACCTTTTCGATGCTCGATGCCGCCACGACGTTTTTCGTGAGCTTCTTCGGCGGCATCGCCATCGGCTTGATATGCGCTGCCGTGCTGGCCTTCGTCGCTTCGCGCGTGCGTGATTTCGGCCTTGAGGATACGACGTTTCACGTGTTGTTCGAGGTTTTGACGCCGTTTCTCGTGTTTCTCGTCGCCGAGGAGCTGCATGTTTCCGGCATCCTCGCCGTCGTTGCCGCGGGCCTTTCGGGGTCTATGTTCCGGAACCGTAGCATCGGGCCCAACATAGCCCGCATGAAAATCGTCTCTGCCAGCGTGTGGAAGGTGCTCGGATTCGTGCTCAACGGCATCGTGTTCGTGCTTCTCGGCGTGCAGCTTCCCCATGCCATGTCCGATACATGGGAAGACCGTTCGGTCAGCAATCCCGAGCTCATCGCGCTCGTCCTGCTGCTTGCGGCCGTCGTGATCGGCGTGCGTGTGGCATGGTTTGTCGCGCTCAGCTATATCGGGCGCAAGCAGACCGCCCGTAACGAGCAGCGCAACAGCGGAGGCACGCCTGAGCAAGTGAAAGGCGTTATGCGTTCCGTCCGCTTGTTGACGAAGGACTCGATGGTCGAGGCATGCGCCATGGCTCTTGCCGGCCCGAAGGGCGCCGTCACTTTATCGATCATGTTCACGTTGCCGTACTCGATCGATGCGGCGGGCGGGGCGTTTTCCCAGCGCGATTTCTTGATTTTCCTTGCCAG
>USLD01000252.1 GCA_900555495.1 uncultured Slackia sp.
GCTATGTCGGACGTTTCGACGCCGAGATTCTCGGGTCCGAACGCCACGTCGTCTTCCACCAACGATGCGACCAGCTGGTCGTCGGGGTTTTGAAACACCATGCCGGCCGTCGACCTGATGGCGTAGAGCGATTCTTCGTCGGCGGTGTCCATGCCGTCGACCGTCATGGCGCCCTCGTCGGGCACGAGCAGGGCGTTGATGTGTTTGGCGAAGGTCGATTTCCCGCTTCCGTTGCCGCCCAGGATGCAGACGAATTCGCCTTGGGCTATGCGGATGCTGACGTCGGAGAGCACGAAGCGCTCGCCGTCGTAGGTGAAGCTCATATGTTCGCAGTCGATCATCGTGGTTCGTTTCTTCTCGAGACGGTTCGAAATCGCGTCCGCCGGTCGAGGCGGCCGCGGAAGGCGGATGCGGGGCCCTTCATGCAGGCCCCGCATCCGTGCCGTTGCGCCGAATGGCTAGGACCTCATAGCGGCAGGGCGCCCTTTGACCTGGTCTTTTTTAGGGGTGATAAGGTTGGATACGGCTTTATACACCACCATGGTGAGCACGGAGTTCAGAATGGTCTTCACCAGATTGAACGGCACCAGGGCGGGAAGGATCATGGGAGCGATCGCATCGACGCTTCCATACCAGAACCAGACGCCGATCGTCAGGTTGGCGACGATGGCTCCTGCCACCGCCGCCGCGCTGCCGAGCGCCAGGCCCGCCACGGCGCCCTTGAACGTATGGACGCGGCGATAGACGAAGGCTGCGGGAACGACGAAGCACAGCGTGGCGACGATGTTCATCATCGAGCCGACCCATTCGCCCAGCACGAGGCCGTGGATGACGGCGGCCAGGGCGCCGACGACGAAGCCCGCGCCCGGCCCGAAGGCGAACCCGCATACCATGGCGGGCATGAGCGAGGGGTCGTAGGTGAGGAACGTGAGCCCCGGAATAAGGGGGATCTGCACGAACGAGAACAGCGCGGAGATGGCGCACATGAGCGCCATGGTGACGAGCTGGCGCGTGCTCCATCGGTTGGTGTTTTTCACGGGTTTCTTCGATGCTGCCATGACGGCCTCTTTTCTGCGAGGCGAATGCCGTTCGGAATTGCTTCTTGCCTCGCGAAAAAGAAACAAGCCCGTATGAATTCCAATACGGGCTTGTCATTCGCATGAAAACGGTTCCGGTCCATGCCGGAGCGTTATGTCGTGCGAACTCTGCCTCTTCCATCCGGACTGTGACCGTTGGTCTCGGATTCTCACCGAATCAGCCCGATTCGACCGAAGGCCGGATCGGGGTCGCGGACTTCCGGAGGCGCTGCGCGCCGCGCCGGTTACCGCCAGTGGGGAATTTCGCCCCGCCCTGAAACAGAATTCATGGCTGGCATTGTAGCACCTCGAACGGCGGTGCGCCTTCGGTGTGCGGCCGGAGTTGCGAATTCGGGTGAAAACCATGCGATCGTCCCCGATCGAAAGGCCGATCCTATCGATCGGGCCGCAGCCGTTTTTCGCGCCTGCGCACGTCTTCGTATTGCTCGCAGAGGCCGTCGACCGAGCGCGAATGCGATTTTATAAATTCGGCGAGCGGTTTTATATGCACGGTCAAAAGCCTTTCACCTGTCCGACTTCTGTTTTTATGCGCCGAGTTCGGTTTTGATTCACTTCTCATGCAGGTTGAACGGCGGTCAGGCGTACAATGCATCGCTACGGATCAACCGGGGGAAGGCTGTTATATGGACATTGTCGGCATACTCAATCAGATCGATGCCGTCGTGTGGGGCCCGCTCATGATCGCGCTGCTGCTGGGTTCCCATATCTTTCTGACCATTCGTACGGGATTCATCCAGCGCAAGCTGCCTCAGGCCATCAAGATGTCCGTCGTCAAGGACGAGGATAGCGAAGGCGACGTGAGCCAGTTCGGCGCGCTCGTCACCGCTTTGGCGGGCACGATCGGCACGGGTTCCATCGTGGGCGTGGCCACCGCGATCATCGCCGGCGGCCCGGGCGCGGTGTTTTGGATGTGGCTTACGGGCGTGTTCGGCATCGC
>USLD01000253.1 GCA_900555495.1 uncultured Slackia sp.
AACGTGCCGTAGCCGGTGATGCCCGTGAGCTCGATGCGGAGCTTGATCGGACGGGTGGCCGCCGCGGCGACCGCCGTCTTGATGCGCAGCGAGAGGTTGTTGCACTCGGCCAGGGTGATCGTGGCGCGCGGCTCGGCGTCGTCGGGCAGCGCATCGGAGGCGATCTCGACCGTCAGGTCCACATCCTCGGGCGCGACGTCGTCATACAGCACGATGCCGCTGCCGTCGGTCGTGGCGGTTGCGATATTCCACACGCGCGAGGCGACGTTGCGGGCGATTGCGTCCTCGCCGCCGATGGCGATGCTCCAGCTTTCGAGCACGCTCGCGGCGCGGGCGAACCCCATGTGGGCCTCGGCCTCGACATCGATCACAGAGGGCTTGCCCTCCCACACATGGTGCAGGCGGTTCACGTAGTTGAAGGTGTCCTGGAACGCCATGCCATCGGCGAACAGCCCCACGTTTTCCTGGAACTGCTGCAAAGCGGCCTCGGTATGCGGGCCGAAATAGCCGTCGTCCACGCCGCAGGCAAAGCCGAGCGTGTTGAGGGCGCGCTGCAGGGCGCGGACATCGGCGCCGTGGAAATTGGGAAGGCGCAGGTACAGCGTGCGATCGCCGAGCTTATAAGACTCGTCCACCAGCGCGCTCCAGCACGTGCCGTCCACATCCTCGCCCGCATCCAGTCCCTGCTGGGCGCGAAACGCGCGAACGGCCGCAGCCGTGGTTGCGCCGAACTCCTTCGCCGTCATCTCGGCGGCGTCGATCATATATCCAAGCGAGGAAAGGCGCGTCTGCACGTCCTCGACGGCAGGCCCTTGCATTCCCTGCGAAATGGGTTCCATGAGATCCCCTTACAACCTGGCGCACGCTGCGGACTTACAGGCCGCACGGCGCGTCTTCATGCGCGCGGGAGAACAAGTGCCTTCGCGCGGCATACATCATACAGTCTACCAAGAGTGCCGACGGCTCCGCATAAAGTACAGCAGGGTCATTCGTTTTGTTGCGGTGAATGGTTCTCTACAAAAAACGACCGCGCCGATGAGGGGAGCGCGGTCGTTGAGGGGGTCGCGGTTCAGATGCGCGCCATGCGCGGCGGCGATCCTTACAGGTTGGCCTCGATGTCGGCCTTGAGCTTGGGCTTGGGAACGGCGCCCACGGAGCGCATGGCCTCGGCGCCGTCCTTCAGCAGGACGACGGTGGGGATGGACATGACGCCGAAGCGCATGGCCAGGTCCTGGTTCTCGTCGACATTGCACTTGACGACGGTGACCTTGCCCTCGAGCTCGCCGGCCAGCTCATCCACAACGGGGGAGAGCATGCGGCACGGGCCGCACCACGGGGCCCAGAAATCGACGAGGACGGGCAGTTCGCCTGCGAGCATGGAGTCGAAGTTGGCGGCATTCACCTCGGTGACGTTGGACATGGATTCCTCCTATATACGCGTTCCCGCCGGTGCCTGCCGACGGGGGTCTTTCGAATCGAGGACGTTATACCCATGCCTGCGCGCCCGTTACACCGGGAGTAGAATGATTCGACGTGATTCTTTTCGCCTGGCTCGCGGGCCGGGGTGCGATCGTAGGGACGGGTGTTCGACGGATGGCCATCACCACACAGGAGCGCAAGGAGGCGCTGGCGGATGCAGCCGAGCAGGAGCTCAAGGGGCTCGAAGCGCGCGGGGTCCGCATGGCGGGCAACGCGTTTTCGCCGGTCGTGCTTGTCAAAGGCGAGCTCAACGATGCCGAGCGTTCGGGCGAGCCGTTGCTTTCGGGCGCGGACGGCACGGCTCTGCGTGCGGCGCTCGGCGCCATCGGTTGGGAACCGCAAGATCTTTGCGTGCTGGCTGCGGTTGCCGGCTCGGGCGACGAGGCCGTGGCGGGCGGCCTGATGGCGGGTGAGCCGCTGCCCGTCGACCTGTTCCGCGAGGCGCTTGAGGCGCTCGATCCCGAGGCGGTCATCCTGTTGGACGACGCGGCCGCCGATCTTTTGCGCGAGACCTATGCCGATGCCCTCGCGATCGTCGAGGATTTC
>USLD01000254.1 GCA_900555495.1 uncultured Slackia sp.
GGCCGCCCTCGGCCAGGGCGGCCTCGAGCAGATACGGGAGACGTTCGATATTCTGGGTGCCGAACACCACATCGACGTGAGGGAGTTTGCCGGGAAGAGCGTCGCCGTCACGCTGGCCGATGCAGCCGCCGATGCAGACCATGCGCTTGCTCAGCGTGCTTCCTTCGGGCAGCGGGATGTTTTTAATCGAGGCGACCTGTCCCATGAGGCGCACGTCCGCGGCCTCGCGGATGCAGCACGTCACGAACACGGCGATTTCGGCCTCTTCGACCGTATCGACCCTGATCGCGCCATGGGATTCGAGCATGCCGGCGATACGTTCGGAATCGTGCTCGTTCATCTGGCAGCCATACGTGTAAAGACAGAACGTCTTCTGGGGCAGATTGGGCATAAGTGGCTCCTTTTCATAGGGCGAGACGCCCGCGGTATTTAAGATCGAAGATCGAGCGCTTCGCGAGACGTGGGCACAAAGCCCTGGACGCCGCGCGGTTCCACGCTGAAGCGAATGGCGGTGCGATATTCGCCGTCGATCACGATGTCGGCGAAAGAGGGGATGCAGACGATTTCGATACCGACGGGAGAAAGAAATCCCCTGGATATGGCGATGGCTTTGACGGCTTGGTTGACGGCGCCCGCGCCGACGGACTGGATTTCGACACACGACCCGTCTTTGATCATGCCGGCGATGGCGCCCGCCACGGATGCGGCCGATGATTTCGATGAGACTTTCAGACAGCCTTTCCGGGGCTTCTGATCGGTATCTTGAGGCATGTGTTTCCTTTATACGATGTTTGAACTGCGTTGTAAGCCTGGACGGCATGCCTTGCGACCGTTCCAGCCGCGATGGATTATTGTACTACAGCTGTTTGAAGGCAGGAAATGTGACCTGCACCCCATCGCGCGAAACCTTCACGACGGGATCGATGTCGGACTCCAGATAATACGCCTCGGCCAAATCACGCCAAGCAAGCTTGAGCGCCGCCGAAAAATCGTCGATATCCTCGGAGGCGATTTTGAGGCCCCTCATGTCTCGCGCCCCGTCGCGCCCGGCACCTGAACACGCGTCATCGCGCGACGAGCGCTCGCGCAAGATTCCCAGAAGCGGCGCGAGGGGCTCGACCTCTCCCTGCAAAATTCTGTATGCGCTTCGCTGCGACACGTCGAGACCGAGCTCGCATGCGCACTGCGACAACGCGGCGGCATCGCAGCACAGGGCGATGCGTTTCGCAGGCGCGACCCGATCGGCTGAGACCTGTGCCTCGGTCAAGCCTGCTGCCCAGCGACGCCCATAAGCGCGCAGCGTCGCAGCAACCTCGACGGGGCTGCCGAAATACACCGTGCACGTCGACCGACACGACAGGGCGAACTCCGCCGTCGCGCGCGCGATATTGCGCGGACCCGTTCCAAGCCGCCAGCCTTCGCGCGCACTGCCCGACAACTCGGGAAGCGTGCTCTGGTCTTTGCGCTCGGACAGCTCGCACGTCCGAAACGCCGCGCGAATCGCGCTGCCCTCGCCGAGGACGGATGCCGTCACGGACGCCTCGGCCGCGTTCTCCTTAATCGAATAAAGGGCCATGCCCCTGCCATGCACACCCCAGTCGTCTTCAGAGAAAGCATCGAGTTTCGAAGTGACACGCGGCTCGAAGATACGCTCACGCATATCCTGCGGCACGCCGTCGCCGTCGTCGACCATCGTCACCGTGCGCAAATCGGCGCTGCGAGCCGTTGCCAGGAAGATATTTCGAGCATGGGCGTCACGCGCGTTGCGCAGCATTTCGATGACGGCATCCTCGACGCAGCGGATATCCTGCTTCGCCTGACGCCGCTGGGCTTCGGAAACGCGCAGTCGAACGAATCCGTTGCCCAAGTCGCTTTCGACGCGCAAAAAAGACCCGTCCGACACCTCGTCGAGAAACGTCCCTAGACCGCGACCTTCCATAGCAAGCCTCCCCTTCCGTGCCGTATTCGGCCGAGCGCACGCGAGGCGGGCGCATGCAGCCGTAGAACATGCGCCCGCAGGA
>USLD01000255.1 GCA_900555495.1 uncultured Slackia sp.
CATGCTGCCTCGAACCGAAACGCCCCGCACGCGCCCCGCCGATACCGCCGCCGATGACAGGCCCCGCGAAGGCGGCCCGTCGTGGATGGCGAAAAACGCAGGACTTCTGGCCACGCATCTCGCCGTCTTGCTGTTCGGCCTCGTGGGCCTGTTCGCCAAAGTGGTCGCGCTGCCCGCCATCATCCTGGTGCTGGGGCGCACGTTTTTCTCGTCGGCGTTCCTCGGCGCCTATCTGGCCTTTAAAAAACAACGATTCGCCTTGAAGACCCGCGGCGATTACGCGTTGATCGTGGCCGCAGGCGTCATCCTGGCCGTGCATTGGACCAGCTTCATGCAATCGATCCAAGTGTCCACCGTGGCCGTGGGAACGCTGACGCTCGCCACGTTTCCGCTTTTCAGCGCCGTGCTCGAACCGATTCTATTCCACGAGAAGATGCGCGCATCCGACATCGTATGCGCGCTCGTCATGCTGGCGGGAGTCGGCTTCATCGTCGACGATTTCAGTCTCGACGGCACCATGGCCCAAGGGGTGCTGTGGGGATTGCTCAGCGCGTTCACCTACGCATTGCTCTCGCTTGCGAACAGGCGTTTTTCAAGCGGGTATCCGGCCTCGCTCGTATCGTTCTACGAACAGGCAACGGCCGCCGTCGTGCTGCTTCCCGCCCTGTTCGTATTCAAGCCCGTGCTTTCAGCCTTCGATATCGGCATGCTCGCCGTCATGGGCGTCGTATTCACGGCGATCGCCCACACGCTGTTCATCAGCGGCCTGCGCACGGTGAAGGTGCGCACGGCGGGCATCATCACCGGACTCGAATCGGTCTACGGCGTGGTGGCCGCCATGCTGTTTCTCGGCGAGATTCCCGGCATCCGCGAAATCGTCGGCGGCTGCGTCATCCTGGCGGTTGCGCTGTATTCGACCCTCGCATCCACGCGCGGCAATTAACCGGACGGGGCGCATGAAAGAAGGGCCCCTTGCGGAGCCCTTCGGAAACAAACGATGCATATACGCGAACGCGATGCCTACAGCGCGAAATCCTCTTCGCCATTGAACACCTTGAGCGCGCGGTCGACGTCGTAGTCGGCCAGCGTGATGGCGCTGATGGCCTTGGTCAGGCGCACCGCCTCGTCGAGGCTGCGCTGATGGATGTTACGGCCCGTGGCATTGCCGCATGCGCCGCCGACGTGAATCTGGTCATGCAGCTGCGTGAGGAAGGTCTGCGCATCCACGGTGGAACCGCCCGCGCACACCAGGCCCGTACGACCCGCGGCGGTAGCGGCGATCTTGAGGCTTTCGGCGGACGTGGCCTCGTCGGTGGCCTTCGGCGGGTTCACCTTGACGAAGTCGGCGCCCAGGCACAGCGCGACGCCCGCGGCGCCCGCGATCAGAGCAGGAGCCTTCTCGTCGGCGACGGCCTTGCCGCGCGGATAGATCCACAGCACCACGATCAGGCCGGCCTCGTGGGCCTCGGCGATCAGCTGGCCCGCCTCGGCGAGCATGGTGGATTCGTATTCGCTGCCCAGGTACAGGGTGTAGCCCAGACCCACGATGTTCACGCCCTCTTCGCGCATGGCCAAAACAGCCTGAAGGTCATGCAGCTGGGGGCTGTAAGGGTCGTCCTGGGCGGTCTTGACCAGGTTGGTCTTGGAGTTCATCTTCACCAGGTAGTTGACCTCGGGATAATCGGCCGCGTAGCGGGCGATCAGGCCGCGCTGGCCTGCCAGCACGCCGCACACGCCCTCGGAGCCGATCTTGAAGAGATGCTCGGGATCGAGGTCGGAAGGATCGATGCCTTCGCCGTAGAAGTCGCCGTTGAGATGCTCGACCTTCTGGTCGCATGCGAACAGCATCAGTCGGCCCGTGCCGCGCGTCGCAGCCATGTAATTGTCGATGTAGGTCTCGCGGGCGTCGCGGGGCACATCGACAGGCACCTTCACCTGATCGCGATCGATCTTAGGCATGATGTTCCTCCTATATAAAGGTTGCTTCATGACGTCGCCTGCGTACAGGG
>USLD01000256.1 GCA_900555495.1 uncultured Slackia sp.
CACTTCTTTCACCGTTCAGGAAACGGGGTCCTTTGCACATTAGGGGTTCAGTTCAGAAGCGACCGGGCGAAATCGCGCAAGCGCGAAAAAAACGCTACAGCTCGGGAAGATCGACGTGCACGGGGCGACCGATTTCGCGATTGAACACACGCGATCCGAACGATTGGAATTCCTCGACGGCATTCGACGACGTATAGAACTCGTGCGTCGGCTCGTTGCCAGGCTCGGCGAGCTGACCGCGCAACGCAAGCGTCTCGCGCACGTCTTTGGCCATCTCCTCGGCCGACGAAACCAGCAGCACGCCGTGACCCATCACACCGCCGATCAGGGCTTTCAGCATAGGATAGTGCGTGCATCCCAAAACGAGCGTGTCCACCTCGCATCGACGCAGCGGCTCCAGGTAGTCCTGGGCGATCTCCTGAAACGCCGGACGGATATAGACCTTCGACGCCTTGCTCGTCAAGTCCTCGATCGGGCCGTTGCTGATGCGGATGCCCTGTTCGACGATATCGACGAACTTCGGCGTGGCCGTGGAAAACACCGTGATGCCCGCGTCGATATGGCGGATAGCGCGCGGATAGCATTCGCTTTCCACCGTGCCCTTGGTGGCGATCACGCCCACACGGCGGTTCTTGGTCGCGCGGGCAGCAGCACGGGCGCCGGGTTCGACGGCGCCGATGACGGGAACGGAAAACGTGCGCTGAGCATGCTCGAGACCCGCAGCCGTCGCGGTGTTGCAGGCGATGACCAGCAGCTTCACGCCACGATCGACGAGCCAGGTGCAAATCTGCTGCACGAAGCCGTCCACTTCCTCTTGAGAACGAGGACCGTACGGGCAGCGCGCCGTGTCGCCGAAATAGATGATCGATTCGTTCGGCAGCTCTTCGACGATTTCGCGGGCGACGGTCAGGCCGCCGAAGCCGGAATCGAAAATGCCGATAGGCGCGTTGTCGAACGGTCCATGCGCGCATTCCAGCACGCTTCCGCCCTCGTTTTCAGGCATGCCTTCAGAACAGGGGCGCTCGATTATGTCTTCATTCAAGTTCTGCATGCGTTCAAGCATACCCCATTACCCGCACGCCCGTAACGCAGCGCCGCCAACCGCTATAAAACCGTTGCCATAGCGCAATACAACCCATGCGGCAGGCGGCGGCGCCGTTGGCCGAGAAGGGGTCGGGCGTCGAAGGGGCGCATTTTGTAGCGACTGGGAGAAGCCTATAATTTCTTCCCGCACATAAACGCCGCCGATATGCGGCGGCGCAACCATGCACGCACGACCGGACGCGATGGGCCCCGAGACGCACGCCCCATCGGTCCTGAAAGGACATCGCATGAAGCATTCCCACCTCGCAGCGGCAACGCTGCTCACGGCCGCGCTCGCGCTCGGAGCCACGGGATGCGCCTCCGACCAGGCAGAACCCGAAAATGAAACGCCCGCCGAAACCGTTACGGAAGACGCGCCCGCCGAAGAAGAGCCCGCCGTCAAGACGCCCATCCAGCGCGCAGGGACGGCCTACCATGCTGCCACGGCAAGCGCGTCGGTCTTTTTCGATCTCGAGGAGGACCTGGCCGCATCCGCGACGTACTCGTACGCCTTCGTGAACATGAACGGCGACGAGATTCCCCAGCTGCTGCTGAAGGCATCGGGCGATCCCGCCGTTTGGAACGGCATCGAAATCGTGCGCGTCGTCCTCTACGACGCCGAAAACGACAAACTGCTCGAGCCCGCGCGCGACATCCAGATCGGCGTCGCCGGCGCAGGCGGCTACCGCGGTTCGCTGGCCTATTCCGCCTACGGCGACGGATTGCTCCACAGCGAGTTCTCCGCGGGCACGGGCGAAGGCGAGGTCAAGCGCATCACGACCGACGGTCACCGCCTCGACGAAACGTTCGTCGCCCCCATCTCGATCGGATGCGAAACGGCCGAATCCACACGCTTGGACGAAGAGAGCCGCGAAATCGTCTGGCTCGATGTGAACGACCCCTCGGCGATCGACACGCTCAAAG